>CAJXKO010000055.1 GCA_913055845.1 uncultured Bacteroidota bacterium
ACGTACCGCGGCACCTCGGGGGGGCTGGTGGTGCCGGCCTACATGGACCTCCGATCGGCGGCCAATATCGACGAGTACCGCGAGGCCCTCGATGAGAAGATCTATGGGATCGAGGCCGGCTCGCCCACCAACGAGAACGTCCGTCAGGTGCTCGACCAGCACAACATTGAGGGCTTCTCCGTGGTGGCCGCCAGCGGGCCGGCCACGTGGCAGCGGCTCCGGAGTGCCATCCAGGACCGTGAGCCCATCATCGTCACGGGCTGGAAGCCGCACTGGAAGTGGAGCGAATTTGACCTTCGGTATCTCCAGGAGGGAAAAACCAACCAGTCGCCCGCCTACGGCCCGCCCGAAGACATCTTCACAATCGTCGACAATAAGTTTGCCGACGAGTTTCCCAAGAAGGCTGTCTGCTTCCTCAAAGAATTTGAGGCCAACGACCAGCAGATCGGCAGCCTCATGAATACATTTCGTACCCGCGGCGACATGAGCAAGACCGCCGCCGCTGATCAGTGGGTGCGAAACCACCCTGAGCACGTCACGCGGTGGCTCGATCAGGCCGAGGCCTGTGCCGCCTCAGACGAGCCGGTGACCCCTCTTCCGGACGACGCGACCCATTCATCTACGTCGGAAAGCGCGGCGTAGCCTTTCGGATGGGGGCGCTGCTCTCTCGCTCAAGTAGTCTTTTTGATCGCACTCTCTCACAACGATTCTCACACACATGGATCGCTTTCTCGCTACGCTCACGGCATTTTTCCTCACCGTCGGGCTTCTGCTTCCGGCGTCCGCCACGGCCAATTCCGGCCCGGTGGCGCTCGCCGACACCGCCGACGAGGACGTCGTGAGCGTCTTTGACGATGAAGACGACGAAGACACAGCATCCGCAGAATCGGCCCCCCAGAGCGATGAGCCGTCTCTTAGCGTCGACCTTAACGGCTCGCTTCGCTTTAACGTGCTCTTCCGAGACTACGGAAAGGCATCGGAGGGACCAACCATCGATAACGCCCTCAGCGACGGCGGCTTTACCTTCGACACGTTCCGCATCGGCGCGAGTGGCTCCTACGGAGATCTTATTTTCGACGCTGAGTATGCCATCTACCCCGAGTCGTTTGGGGGCTTGTATCTCCACCACGGCTGGGTGGGCTACGAATTCAGCGACGCGCGTCAGATTCAAGTGGGCGTGAGCCAGGTGCCGTTTGGCATTCAGCCGTACGCCTCCAGCAGCTGGTTCTTCAACAACACGTACTACGTGGGCCTGGAGGACGACTACGATGCCGGCATTAAGGCCCTGTACCAGGCTAACGGCTGGGACATTCAGGGGGCCTTTTACCTGAATCCCGAGCAGACGACGTTCTTCGCGGGGGCTGACGCCGACCGGTACTCGTACGACGTTGTCCCGAGTGGAGGCGGCGGAAATCTCCTCGCCTCTCCCCGCAATATCAGTGAAGCCAATCAGTTCAATGCGAAGGTGGCTTACTCCTTCGACCATGGCGGCCTCGGCTTTACCAAGGTGGGAGTCTCTGCACAGCGTGGTCAGCTTCTCAATCAGACCACCGACGAGACCGACTGGCACGCGGCTTACGCTCTCCACCTGCAGGGTCGATACGGCGGCTTTGAGGCAAAGCTGGAGTTTGCCCAGCAGGAGTTGAATCCGCCGAGCGTGGAGGATGACCGGTTCGTGGTGATGGGGGCCTACGCCTCTCCGTACCGCGTTGCCAGCGAGCACAACGTGTACTCGTCGAGCCTGGCGTACCACATCCCGGTGAATGCGGGGCCGATTTCGGAAATCAAGCCGTACTACGACTTCAGCCAGGTGACGAAAGAAGTGGACAACTGGAATGATAATGTGTCCCACGACATCGGCTTCCTGACCTCGGCGGGGCCGCTGTTTATCTACACGGACCTCAATATCAGCAAGGGCCATCCGTTCAATCAGCCGTTTGACTCCACGTTTGCGGGGGCGCTCGCACAGCAGAACGATAACGAGTGGCGAACGGCGTTCAACGTGAACATCGGAGTATACTTCTAACGGGGTCGCTCGGGCCGAAGACGAGAGCCTGACACTCCGCAGAGTGCAACGGGAGCATCGGCCCTGGGCCGGTGCTCCCGTTTTTTGTGGGGTACTGGGACGCCACGGGGGATGCTGGACGGTGGATCCTGTCGTGCTTATCCTTCAGGGTGCTAGCTAAGAGTACTTCCGTTCTCGTCCGCAGCGCGTTTGCACACCGATGGCCCTCCGACTGGTCGACATTTACCACCACGACACCGACGAGGCCCTCCAGCTGCCCGACGATACGTACGACGTGCTTGGGCACTGGACCTACGCCATCGACGGCGAGCAGCGCGTAGACCGCGTGCTTCTAGAGGTCGACGAGACCGAGTCGTTTCTCGACTGGGTGGACCAGACCGTGCGGAACGACTACCGGGTGGTGTTACAGTCCGTGGAGGCAACGTTGCCCCGACCCGAAGTGGAAGACGACGAGGAAAAAACGACGGAGGAAGACGAGGAGGTGTCCGTAGGACGCATCGGACGGGCCGAACTGTACGAGTACGCCCGCGACGCCGCCGATGTCTCCGGGTACTATTATGCCCTGACCGTTCTCTCTGTCATCGTGGCGGCGGGGGGCATGCTGCGCGATCAGACCGCCGTCGTGATCGGGGCCATGGTGATTGCCCCACTCATCGGCCCCAACCTGGCCCTTGCTCTGGGCACGACGCTCGGGGACACTGAGCTACTGGGCCGGGCGGCACGGTCGAACCTGGCCGGGGTGAGCGTGGCCTTCGTCGGAGCCTTGGGACTGGGGGCATTTGTGCCGGTCGACCCGGCGGCGGGCGAATTGGCGGCCCGCACGGTCATCGGCACGGTCGACATTGCCCTGGCGGGAGCCGCTGGGGCGGCAGGGGCTCTTGCTGTCACCCGCGGCGGCGCCACGGGGTTGGTGGGTGTCATGGTGGCTGTGGCGTTGTTGCCGCCCCTCGTGGCGACGGGCCTCTTCTTGGGGGCGGGCTATGTGGGAGAAGCCCTGGCGGCCGGACTGCTTACGACCACCAACGTCGTCTCGCTCAATCTCGCCGCCGTGTGTACGTTTCTGGCGTTCGGGGTGTGGCCCCGCGACTGGCGCGACGTAGAGCAGGCCCGCGCCTCCACTCGCATCGCCCTCGTCCTCTGGGGCGGGGCGGTCCTCCTGCTCGCTGCCATCATTTGGTTCTTCTTCGGCTGAGCAGGCGGCGGGGGAGCACTCCGTCGCGGACGCGGGCAACGCACCGAGCGCTGAGGGGCACGCGCCTCCGATCTCTTCCACGATTCCACCTCACGTGTCACAGCTCACGCCTCTGCTACGCTCGCGGACTCGGAGGAGGGGCGGCCCGATGCGTGGCCGTCCGTGGGGGGATCGCTTGGGGAGGTGAGGGATGGCTCCGGCAGCCCCCAGTGCACGAGGGCCGCCATGGCCACCATGGCAATGGCCCCACCCGTGGCGTTGCTGAGATAGCCGTACGCCCCGTACGTGGCGCTCGCTACAAAGCTGCCGAAGCCAAATCCGGCCTGCCCCACGCTCATGGCGAGGCCCATGAGCAGGCCGCGCTGGCGGTCGGGGACGAGGGCCGTAATGAGCGACTGCAGCGGGCTCACCCGAATGCCGATAAGGGCCATGGCCAGGAAAAACAGCACTGCCGCAATCATGAAGCCCGAAATGTAGAGCGGCGCCACGGCCATGAGCAACCCGATGGCCAGCGACGCCCACACCACGATTGGCTTGCGCCCAATCTCGTCCGAGATGCGTCCCCCCACCGGCGCCGCGAGGATGTTGGCCGTGCCCCCGATGGCAAACAGCAGCGCAATTTCGTAGCTCGACACCCCCACGGTCGACTCCAGCCAGCTGGGCAGAAACGACGTAAAGAGGCCGAAGCCGGAGAACATGAGCAGGTACGATAGCACGGCGTTCACCGCGTCGGTTCCCTGGAGCACATCCCGATACTTTTCCACAAGTCGGCTTGGCGTGAGGCGCTTCTCGTCGAGCTCCGCGTCCGGCTGCGGCACGTAGCGCCAAATGAGCACGGCCGAGAGCGCCATGGGCACCGCAAACATGAGAAAAGGCCACCGATAGCCGAAGCCGGTGGCCAGCACCTTTCCGATAGGAATGCCCGCCACCTGCCCGAACGCTGTGCCGCTCATGACCCATCCGTTGGCCCAGCCCCGCTGCTCGTAGGGGAAATAATCGCCTACGTAGGCCACTGAGCCACTCGTGAGCATGCCTCCACCCACCCCCGCCAGCAGGCGCATCGAGAAGAGCAAGATGTAGCTCTCCGCCACGGTGTGAAGCACCAGCGTGACGGCCATGAGGGTGGTGCCGTACAGCAGAATGAGTCGGCGTCCGATGCGGTCGGAGGCTGGGCCTGTGATGAGAGCTGAGACGCCCAGCGACAGCGCGTAGGCCGTGAGCAGCATGCCCTGCCAGAACGCATTGACGTCCAGGCTGGCCGCGATCTCCGGCAAGATCGGCACCATGATGATCAACTGGCTGCTGGCCGAAAACATCATCAGCCAGAGCGCAAAGAGGATCAGGTACGGATTCGAGGTTTTCGAGTCGGGCACGGATGAAAAGTGACCTGGACGAAAAGTGCCGTGTCAGTGTCGCCAGCGAAGCGTCGGCCACTGGCTGCACGCGGCCTTCGGCTGACGACTATATACGGAGACGACCTCCAAAGATGCCGGGCATTCCGCGCACATGCAGGCGCGTGTCCAGAATCTTCGGAGAAATTCGTTTCGCTGGGGGCGACGGGACGGACAGACGGGCGCTCGGGAGTGGAAGCCCGTGAGCGAAGGGAGAAGATTTGGCCATTAATACAACGGTAACCCGGCCGTAATGGCGGCATAACACCCGTCCGTTAGAATGGGACACGTAATCTCGACCCGTTCCTTTGGGACGGTACGCGTGTCTCTACACGGATGTCTGGCCCCCTACATGTCGTACGGCACAATCCGTAGTACCCTCTGTGGCATCATCCTGCTCGTAGCGTGCGTGGCGGGTCCTCACGACGCCCCCGCCCAGGCGGACATCGAGGACGGCATTATCGCCGGGGTCGTCGTGGAGGCCAAGGGCGGAGAGCCCCTCCCCGGGGCAAACGTGGCGATCAAGGGCACCACGACGGGCACCTCGACGGACCTAAACGGGCGGTACCGCATCAATGGCCTGGAGGCGGGGACGTACGACCTTGTCGTCTCGTTCGTCGGCTTTCAGCAGAAGACGATTACCGGCGTGGAGGTCGAGTCTGGTCGGGCGACGACACTCGACGTCACGCTGTCCGAGGCGGCGGCACAGCTCGACGAGATCGTGGTGGAGGCAACGGCCGCCCGAGATTCGGAGGCCGGGTTGCTAACGGAGCGGGCCGAGGCGGCCGCTGTGAGCGACGCCATCAGTGCCGAAACGATTGGGCGGGCCGGGGCCGGGACGGTGGCGGATGCTATGAGCATGGTCACCGGGGCGTCGATCGTGGAGGGCAAGTTCGTGAACGTGCGGGGCCTGCAGGGCCGATACGTCGACACGCAGTTGAACGGCTCCGATTTACCGAGTACCGACCCGGACGGCAACAGTGTGGCCCTGGACGTATTCCCGTCGAGCCTCATCGACAATGTCGTCACCACCAAGACCTTCACACCGGACCGCCCGGGCAACTTCACGGGGGGCTCGATCGACGTCACGACGAAGTCATTTCCGGAGGAGCGGTTCTTCGACGTCTCCCTTTCGACGTCCTCCAATAGCGAAGTGGGGCTCGGGGGCAACGTTCTTCGACCCAGCGAGGGGCTCGGGTCTCTGCCAGGAGTGGTCCAGAACACCGACATTCCCGCCTCGCCCCCTCCGTACTTCTCGGACGTTGAACGCAAAGTGAGCGCGCTGTCCACCATCACATCGGCGTTTCGCTCGCCGATGCTTCCGAGGCAGGAAGAAATTATGGGCAATCGCGGCGCCGAGGCCTCCTACGGCGATCAGTTCTCCGTCCTTGGTGATCGACCCCTCGGCGTCATTGCCGCGCTGTCCTATGACAAGTCCTTCTCTGGGTACGACGACGGCACGACGGCCCGGTTCAGCCAGACCGGTTTGGACTCCGAGACCCTGAATCCGCAGGCGAATTACACCACGCAGCGGGGCATTGAGGAAACCCTCGCGAGCGGACTGCTGGGGCTATCGTTTCAGCCCCATCCCCAGCACGAGCTTGGACTGCGGGCGCTACACACCCGAGACAATGAGGAGGAGGCTCGGACCGAAACGGGAAGCCTTCCGCGCGACCTGGCGGGGGATGCGCGGTTCCAGACGCGGGTCTTGCGTACCACCGAGCGGTCGGTGACGTCCCTGGAAATGACGGGCACGCATCGGGTTGGAACGGGGGCAGAGCGGGTGCGCGTGGAGTGGTCGGCGTCCCGGTCGGAAGCCACGCGTGACGAGCCGGACTATCGGTTCTTCTCGAATCAGTTTTCCGTCACCGACGGCGAAACGTCGTACGCAATTTCGCCCTCTATCTTTCTTCCGCCGGCCCGTTTCTTCCGCAACCTGACCGAAGACACGTGGGGGGGCGACGCATCCGTGGAAGTCCCTGTGGGTCCAGCGACGTTTAAGACGGGCGGTCGTTTCCGGA
Source organism: uncultured Bacteroidota bacterium (assembly GCA_913055845.1). GTDB lineage: Bacteria > Bacteroidota > Rhodothermia > Rhodothermales > Salinibacteraceae > Salinibacter. The sequence goes on from CAJXKO010000055.1 coordinate 6,631, forward strand.
CGAAGACCCGCGAGTTTCGGGAGCACACGTTCCTGCACGGGGCCGACCGGGCCAACTTCACGGGCAACCCGAACGCGTACGTTGATGAGCAGGCGGGAGTCATTGGGGAGGATGAGCGGGGACGCACCCGGTTTGGAACCTACGTTCGCGATTTCACGGATCCCCGCAACAACTACGATGGGGATCAGACGATCGGGGCCGGATTTCTGATGATGGAGGCGCCCGTGCCCGGCCTGCCGTCACTCTTGTTCATTGGGGGCGTGCGGGTGGAACACACCGACATGTCCATCGAAACGCTTGGCTCGGAGCCGCGCCGAGGGGCCTTCACTGAAACAGACCTCCTGCCCTCGGCCAACCTGAAGTGGGCCCTCCGCGACAACATGAACCTGCGGCTCGCCTACGGCCGCACCATCGCCCGTCCCACATTCCGCGAGTTTGCGCCGTTCGAGTCGTTTCAGTTCGTGGGGGACTACATTGAGCGTGGCAATCCGGATCTCACCCGCACTCGCGTTGACAATTTCGACCTGCGATGGGAGTGGTTCGTCCAGCCCGGCGAGCTGCTCTCGGCCAGTGTCTTCTACAAGGACTTTACCGATCCGATCGAGCGAACGATCGACCCCGAGGCGGCGGCCAATCAGGAGGTGACCTACCTCAATCGGAGTAGCGCACGGGTGTACGGGGTGGAATTCGAAGCCCGAAAGCGCCTGGACGGCCTGGGATCGTGGGTCCGACATCTGCAGGTGGGGGGCAATCTGACGCTCACGCGCTCGGAAGTGTCGCGGCCCCAAGAGGTGCTCGATGCCATCCAGGCGTTTGACGTCAAGGCGGACGATACGCGTCCCCTGCAGGGGCAGTCGCCCTACATTCTGAATCTGAATGTCGGCTACGAGAATCCGAACAGCGGCACGAGTGTGAATGTCTTCTTCAACCGCTTTGGCGACCGGCTCGACACCGTGACGCGCAACGGCGTCGACCTGTTCGAACAGGGACGAAGCATGCTCGACGTCAACGCGTCCCAGCGTCTGCTTCGCGGTGTTGAGGCAAAGGTCTCTGTCAAAAACCTGCTCAACAACGAGAAGGTCGTGTCGCAGTCTTTCGGTGGTACCGAGTTTATCAACGACCTTCAGCCACTGGGGCGGACCGTCTCCGTGGGGGTGTCCTACTCCTTTTGATTGCATTCCGGCAATAAGGAAAGGCCCGGGGCCCTCGGCCCTACGCAAGACCGATATCCATTTGACGATCTCTACGACCAGAAGCGAAGGGGGCAAGCCGCGACGACGGCTTACCCCCTTCGGTGATTCGCGGAAGGGCGTTACCCAATCATTAACGCACGTCCTCCCGCGCCGTAGCGCGCGCTTTCTCACTCAAAGGCACACGCATTATGCAACTTCTCTCTACAACCACCACAACAGGATGGTTCTCGGTCCTTCGAGGGGCAGGAGCCCTTCTGGTGGCACTCATGCTCGTCGTTGCCACGGGCTGTGACTCAAACGATAGCGGCATGGAGGACCCTCCGCCTAACGACGGGAACGGAGACGGGACCGAGTTCTCTGTGGCTCATTACGACACCACCGTCGTTGAGGGCGGACCGGACGAGATTACGGTCAGTGACGACGCCGAAGACTTCGGCGTTGGCTACGAGGATCCGGATGGAAACGCGGTCACGGACGTGACGTGGTCGAGCGACTTCGTCTACAAGCTCGACAACTTCGTCTTCGTCGACGACGGCGAGACGCTCACCATTGAGCCTGGGACTGTCGTGCAGGGCCTGCCCGGCAACGGGGCCGACGCAGCGTCCCTAATCGTGACCCGCGGCGGCACCATTCAGGCCGACGGGGAGCGCGACGACGGCACGATTGCCCCGATCATCTTCACGGCCGACGGGGACGATGGCAGTGGGCTCGGCCGCGACGTGAAGGGCCGCTGGGGCGGTGTCATCCTCCTTGGCGACGCGCCCATCAATTCGAAGCCCACGACCACCCAGATTGAGGGCATTCCCGATGAGGTAGGCGGTGACCGCATCCGCTACGGCGCCGAGAACGGCGACTTCGACCCGAACCATAACGTCGGCACCCTCCGATATGTCTCCATCCGACACACTGGCACCCAGCTTCAGGGTGGGGACGAGATTCAGGGCCTTACGCTCGGGGGCGTGGGCAGCGGGTCGACCATCGAGTACGTCGAGTCCTACGCCAGTGATGACGACGGCTTCGAATGGTTCGGCGGCACGGTGAACACAAAGTACCTGATTTCGGCCTATGCCTCGGACGACTCGTACGACATTGACGAGGGCTGGACGGGCAGCAACCAGTTCTGGCTGGCGGTCCACGGCGCCGAGGAGGCCGGCCGCATCGGGGAGCACGACGGTGGTACGGATCCGGAAGCCGGGGAGCCCTTTGCCACGTCGGTCGTCTCGAATGCGACCTACATCGGCATCGGCCCCGGCGTCTCGACGGCCGACGTGTCGGGCGACGGGGAAAACCCCTTCTTGATGCAGCGCGACAACAACGCCACCTCCTACTACAACACGATCTTTATGGGCGGCCGAACGAACGCCGGCCTTCAGATCGAGGATCTGGACGGAAGTGAGGACGCCGCGAACCGGTGGGATAGTGGAGACCTCAAGCACCAGGGCAACCTCTGGTTCAATATCGGTCCCGACTTCAGCGACCAGACGGAGTTCGAGGATCTCATTCAGCTCACCACGAACGATGCGGGGGAGGTTACCGGAGATCGTGGGACGGCGATGCGTGGGAACCTGGCGAGTTACCTCCGAAACAACGGCAATCAGGTGCTGGATACGGACCAGACGCCGATCACGGGCATCACGCGGGCGGAGGGCGCGCGCGGACCGGACGGCGCGGTGCAGTCCTTTGATCCGGCGCCGGCGGGGCCTGCCACGTCCGGGGCCAACGAACCCGATGCGTTCGGGGCGTCCGGCGGCCAGAATGCCACCTGGACGGCCGTTAGTTTCCGGGGAGCGTTCGGTCCGGGAGCGTCGTGGAACCTCTCGGATTGGGCCCTCGTCGCCCAGGACGGCACGATTCAGTAACGGACCCACTCGCCAGCCGGAGGACACGACCGGGCGGCACTATACGCCGGGCGCCCCGACTTCCGTCGTTGGGGCGTCCGGCGTTTGTGTGGGCCCGGGCCCAATCTTATGGGGGCTGGGGAACGGAGCCTCTACTCTCGTGTGCATGTGGTAGCAAAATAGCCCCCGAACCACAGGCCGGCTCCACGATGCCGCTCCGTTGTCTTTTTGTTGTGCAGGGTGAAGGCCGTGGTCACCTCACCCAGGCCATGGCCCTGCGGCGCATGCTCCGGGAGGCCGGCCACGAGGTCGCGGGCGTGGTGGTGGGCAAGAGCCAGGGACAGGCGGTACCCACCTTCTTTCGGGAGGCATTCGAGGGACCCGTGACGCACGTGGAAAGCCCCAGTTTTGTCTCCGATGGGGCGAACCGCTCGGTCCGGCCCTGGGCGACGCTCCGCCGGGAAGTGGGGCGCACGCCTACCTTCTGGCGCAGTCTAGGCGTCCTCAATCGCACCATTGATCGCCACGACCCGGACGTGGTGGTAAATTTTTTTGAGCCGCTAGTGGGGCTATACGCCATGACCCACGGCACGTCCGTCCCGGTCGTGGCGGTGGCGCATCAGTACATGTTTTTGCACTCGGCGTACGAGTTTCCGGCGGGGCGGTGGCTGCAGCGGTGGGGCGCGCGGGCCTTCGCGCGGCTTACGGCCTGGGGCGCTACACGCCGCCTGGCGCTCTCGCTCTACCCCGTGCCCGACTCGGCCCGTCCCCGCCTCACGGTCCTCCCACCGCTCCTCCGTGCAGACCTGTTCCGGCAGCCCCAAGGGCGGAGCGAGCCCTTCTTTCTCGTCTACATCCTCAACAGCGGCTACGCCGACGAAGTGGTTCGGTGGCACAACCAGCACCCCGAGGTGCGACTGCATTGCTTCTGGGACCGGCCCGACGCGGCGCCCGTAGAGGCGTACGACGAAACGCTGACCTTCCATCAACTCGACGACGAGAAATTTCTGTCGCTCATGGCGCGGTGCCGGGGCTTTGTATCCACCGCCGGCTTCGAGTCGATTGCGGAGGCGATGTATCTGGGCACGCCGGTACAGGTGGTGCCGGTGGAGGGGCACTACGAGCAGCTCTGCAACGCAGTCGACGCGGTGCGGGCCGGGGCCGGCATTCGCAGCTCCCGGTTCGACATCGATCGGCTCCAAGACATTGTGCCCCGAGGGACGACGGACGTGGCCCACTTTCGGGCCTGGGTGCGCCGGGCGCGCCGCCGGTTCGTCCACGAGATTGAACGGGCCACTGAGCTGGACGGCGCGGTGGTCCCAACGCCTGCCCGGCGGTCCGATCCCCAGGTCCTCGAAACGGCCTGATTCGCGCGGAAAATTCTCCGTACGCGCTTCGCGGCGGGGGCGATGGGGGAGACACGAGGGACCGAACCATCCCGTCGGGGGCGCGTCGTCCGTGTAAGAACGTGCACGCACTTCTTGAAAGGGATATTCGTGGCGATCCTCCGACGCATACTTAGGGTTCTGGGGTGGGGGGCGACAATACTTCTAGTGGGGGCCTTCCTCGTCGGATATGCCGCCCCATACCTTCCCCCGGCGTATTTCTGGTGGACCAACCTGTTTGCCGTGCCGCTAGTGCCCCTGGCGGGACTGGTAGGGCTGCTCGGCCTCGGCCTCGTGGGGCGCGGGGTATCCCAGCGCGCGTGGGGGTGGGTCGCAGTCGGTGGCGTGTTGCTGGGACTGGTAGGGGTTCGGTTTGGGCCCAGCGTATGGAGCGGCGTGGCGTCGGTGAATAGCGAGGAGACGCTCCGCCTGATGAGTTTCAACGTCCCCATGACGTTTGGGCGGCGAGACGCCTCGGCCCGTGCGCTGACACGCTTCGTAGAGCGGGCGTCGCCCGACGTGGTGGCGTTTCAGGAATCCTGGATGAGTACCAAGGACAACCCGTGGCCGGGGCGGGAAGCGCATCCGTGGCCGCCCCGGTTGTTTTTGGAGGACATTGGGTACAGTCCCCCTCGGGCGCATCCCCGCGACACCATGATATGCCAGCCAGTGCTGGGGCGGGTCCCGCTCGACTCGATCGGGCTCCGCTCGCTGCCGCCGCACACGAACCGCTGTGGTCACTACACGCGCACGCAGTTCCGCTGGGGGAAGCGAGCGGTCGTCCTTTACAACATACACCTGCACACGATTGGGAGCGTTCGGCCCTGGAAGGAGGCGGGCCGTTGGGGATCGCTCGAACAATGGGGAGCCTTCGTCCAAGACTACCGGCGCGGGATGCTATACCGGGCGCAGCAAGCCCGCCGGATTCGGCGGCACATCGAGCAGGAGACACGCCCTGTGCTCGTGGTGGGGGATTTCAACAGCACACCCCACCAGTGGGCCTACCGTCACCTCGCACAGGAATTGCAGAGCGTACACGCCCGCGGGACATGGGGATGGGGCGGTACCTTTCCGGCCCGTCGCCCTGTCGTGCAAATCGATCACATCCTGGTGGGGCCGGCGTGGGAGGTGGTCGGGGCGCGCGTCCCGGCGCTTTCGCACTCTCCACCCATCTCGGACCATCGGCCCATCGTGGCCCGGCTCCGGTGGGCAACGGACTACTCCGAGTAGGGCGGTGGGCGGCGGACGGGCGACGACAAGGCCTCGGGCCCCATCTCCTCCTGCACGCTGGCGTGGCGGATGTCGATCCCCTCAATGAGGAAGACAACCCCCTTCGCGATGTTCGTAGAGTGATCCGAGATGCGCTCGATGGCTTTGCTGGCCGTGATGAGATGCGCGGCCACCTCGGCGTGCTCCGGATGGTTCTGGATGTAGTCGACCAGTGCCCGGAAGTTCTCGTGGTGCAGGCGGTCCACCTCGTCGTCGAGGTCGGGAATGCTGCGGGCTAGGTCCGCGTCCTGATCCAGGAAGGCCTGCTTGGCCTCGTCGAGCATACGCCGTGCGGCCTGGCTCATTTCGCGGATCTTGACCGAGTCGAGTATGCCGGGGGCCTCAGTGACGTGCTCGGCGTTGCGGGCCAGGTTGTGGCAGTGGTCGCCAATCCGCTCCAGGTCGGTATTGATTTTCTCGACGGTCAGCAGCGTGCGCAGGTCCGTGGCCACCGGCTGGTGCCGAGCCAGGATGCGCTCGCAGTACTTGTCCACCTCTAGTTCCAGCGCGTCGACCTCCCGGTCGCGCTCCATTACGCGCTCGGCCTTCTCCACGTCGTGGGCGAGGAGAGCATCCACGGCGTCGGTAAACTGCTCGGCCACGGTGGTGGCCATGTCGAGGAGGCGGCTGCGCAGTTCGGCAATCTCACGGGCGAGACGAGTTGGCATTGGAGACCCCCGGAATGGAGAGAATAGAACTGAAGCAGGAGACGTACGCTCCGTCCTGGGACATTGTGCCGAGCGGGATGCTGCTCCGAGTCTGTTCGCCCGGTGGCTAGGCCGAGGGGGCAAAAACGGGTTCCTCGGTGGGGGGCGGGGCCGGGCGGCCGTCGGCGTGGACGCTACGCAGTACCGAGAGGTACGTGTCGGCCACGGCGGACCAGCCGAACGTAGACTCCGTGTGCCGCCGGGCACGATCGGCGGCGGCGTCCAGGGCCTGCGAGCGGCCCCGATAGCGGCCAATGGCCTTCACGAACGCGTCGGCATCTTCGGGGGGCACGAGGTGCCCATTGATGCCTTCGGTCAAGACGTCCTGGATGCCATCGATCTCCGCCGCGATGGCCGGGGTCCCACACTGCCCGGCTTCGAGGAGGACGATGCCAAACCCCTCCAGGTCGTCCTCCACTGGCACGTTCGGCATGATAAAGAGGTCGCTTCCCCGATACAGAGCGGCGAGGGTGTCGTTGGGGACGCGGCCCAGGTGACGGACGCGGGGGGAGAGGTCATGGCGGCGAATCGCGGCCTGAATGGCGGGGGATTCGGGGCCATCCCCCGCAATCCAGTAGTGCACGTCGTCGGGGAGCCGCGGCATGACGGTGTTTACGAACCAGGCCGTCCCTTTTCGTTCGACCTGACGTCCCACGCTGCAGAGCAGTAGGCCCTCGGGCGGTGGGGGCGGTGGGGAGGCGTCCACGCATTGGGCGAGTACCTGCCGCTCGGTCATGCGGTCCTGGGGCGGACGGAAGCGCTCCGTGTCGATCCCGTTTGGCACCACGCGAAGTGTATCGGCGGCGCACCCTCGCTCCCGACAGGCCTGTCGGGTGGCCCGGCTCACCGGCAACACGGCGTCGAGCGCGTCGAACACCTTGGGCACGAACCACTGGTACGGCGGGAAGGGGGTGGTCACGTCCAGGCCATGGACAATGGCGGCGGTCTTGACGCCGTGGCGGCGGAGCAGGCCCTGCAGTGGCACCGTTAGGCTTGCGGTGACCATCGACGAAAAAAGCACCACGTCGACCGCATCGTTCTGCACGGCTCGCGCAATTTTCCACCCGGCCTTTCCGAGAAAGAGGGGGACCTTCGCGTGCAGGGTACGCCAGGCGCTGCGGAGCAGCAGGGCGTCGTACGCAAGGGGGAGCTCTGTCGCCTTCGCATCGAGCGATTCGTGCAGCTTCAGGGCCACGCGCTGCATGCCCCCTACGTTTGCGAGGGGACGACCGTGGGGCGGAAGGGAGTGGGAGACGAAAAGAAGACGCACAGATTAGGGCCGGCGGGTGGGAGAGACTACGCGGCTGTGTTCGGGGAGGTTGAGGGCGGGCGTGGCGTGGTGGGGCCCAGCACCTCGTCGTAGTACCGGTTCATTCGGCGAAGGACATTCGTCCACGTAAAGTCCTGCGCCCGCTCGTGGGCCGCCGTGCCCATACGCCGGCGGCGAGCCGCTTCCGTGACGAGGTGCTGCGTGGCGGCCGCAAACGCGTCGACATCGCCGGGCGGACAAAGTCGCCCCGTCGTTCCGTCGTCTACGAGGTCGCGACTGCCGGCGGCGTTGGCACAGATGGTGGGCAGGCCTGATGCCATGGCCTCCAGCGTCACGTTCCCAAACGTCTCGGTGTCGCTGGGAAACAGAAAGACGTCGGACGACGCGTAGGCCGTTGCCAGCGCATCGCCTTCCAGAAAGCCGGCGAAGGTGGTGTGGGGGAGGCGGGCCTCCAGGGCCTCACGCGCCGGGCCGTCGCCCACCACGAGGCTATGATGCGGCACGTTTTGACGTTCCAGGCGCTCGATCACGTCGGCATACACGCCGAGTCCTTTCTCCCACACCAGTCGGCTCACGAACGCCACGACGACCGCGTCGTCGTCAATGCCGTGGGCACGGCGCCAGGCGGTAGAGTGGTGGGTGGGTGAGAACCGGTCGGTGTTCACCCCCCGCGGCCAGAGGCGAAAGGGGCTGGTGAGGCCCTCGTCGCGCAGCACGTCGGCCATGGCGTGGGTGGGGACGTACACCTGCGCGCACTGGTTGTAAAATGAGCGCAGGTAGTACCAGAGGGGCTGCTCCAGCAGGTCAAGGTGGTAGTATTTGAGGTACGAGCTGAAGTGGGTGTGGTACGACGCCACAACCGGCGTCTTGGTCGACTGGGCGTGATGCAGGGCGTGACGGCCTAACAGATCCGGGGTGGCGATGTGGTAAAGCGTCGGGGCGAAGGCCTTTAGCGCCCGCTTGGCCGATGGCGAGAGGCCGAGTGAGAGACGATATTCGGACCGACCCGGCAGCGGCAGGGATGGGACCGGCACGAGCGTGCCGGCATGCTCCTCAATGGCGGGATGGTCGACTGTAGGGGCAAAGGCCCGGACCGCAACGCCCTGCGCCTCCAGGTATTCCACGAGGCGGTTCAGCGTCAGCGAGACGCCGTCGGCAATGTGGTTGTACGCCCCCGCGAACAGGGCCACTCGCTTGGGCGACCGCCGAGACGGGCGGTCGGGCCGGGCCGGTGTGTTCGAGGAAGCAGTGTTCATGCAGGGCGTAGCAAACAGTCCGATGGACGAATGCGAGCCACCGACGGTCCGTAAAAGTCGTCGGTAGAGGTAAGGTTGTGGAGGATTCCTAGTCGTTACAAGACGCGGGCAAGCCCACAGAGGTAACGAAGCAGATGTGTCTTTTTAGTGAACGAGGTTAGTGAGGGGGAGGAAACAGAGAGGCAACTTCATTTCTCTGTACGCTTTCCTCGACCGGTTACGACACAGAAACGGCCCCAGATCGCGTCTCGATCTGGGGCCTTCTGGGTCCAAGCACCGGATTCCCGAAACTGGTGCGGGGCAATCTTCTCATTCCGAGGGCTAGTCGGTGGCGGTCGCGTCCTCAATGATGTGGAGCACGTGATTGGTGTGGGCCTGCGTCTCCGCGTTCACGCCGCGCTTGTCGTCGATCATGCCCTCGATCTGCTGCAGGCTCTGCAGGGCCGCGGACTGGGCGACGTTGTCGTACTGCGCGTCGCCGTCCTCGCCGACCACGGCGGCCAGGGACTCCACGTATGCGACCTGCAGGTTCTGCCGGAACGTGTTCACGTTGCCGTTCGCGTCGGCCGCGAAGACATCATTTGTGAGATCCTCCATGTAAGTGGCCAGCGCGTACTCGTTGCCGTAGAGGCGCGTGTCGGTCATGCGCTCCAGCACGTTGGGGTGCAGGAGGTGGGCCAGCACGCTCTCCTGGATGCCGAGCACACGGGCGTGGATCTTCGGGTCCTCCGATTCCCCGAAGAAGTTGAAGCCACGCCGTTGCGGCTGCAGGTGGCGGTACAGTTCATTCGGGATGATCTCGAACGCGTCCGGTGCGAAGAGGTGCTGGCTCAGAAGATTGAGCGCCCGTTTCTGCTTGTCGAGGGGAACGGGCCGGTAGGGCTCCGTGGCGCCGTCCTGCCCGATGAGCGCGCGGTCTACGTAAACCCCGCCGACGTAGCGGGAGGCGACGGCCGCCATCTGCGCGTGCTGGCCGCTCGCGGCGAAGAAAGCGTTGCGCAGCTCCTCGTACGACTGGCCCGGGTCCTCGTATTTTTCGAGTAGACCGTCCATCAGGTCGCCGACCAGCTGCATCCGGTTCTCCGCGTAATTGAGGGCGTCGTTCGACATGTCCCCGACCATGACGCGCGGGTTGATGGCCTTGCCCGGGGCGCGCATGTCGTCGGCGTCGTTGCCGAACGCGAGGTCCGGCTCGGTGGAACGCGACAGGATGGCGTCGAGCTCTTGCTCGGAGGCGTCCGGCGTGTAGCCGTATTCTACGGCCCACTCGTCGTAGGGGCCGGGGCGAGTGGTGTAGTATTGGCCCTGGTCGGTGCCCGGAGGCGCTACGTTGACTGCCGGGTAGTCCATGACCGAGCCCACGAGACCCTCGTCCCGGGTCACGGAGGCGTCGTGCACCGCATCGGCCGAATGCAGCTGGGAGGACTTCATGTTGTGCTGCAGGCCCAGCGTGTGCCCCACCTCGTGCAGCGCCAGGAAGTGGAGTGCCTCCTCCATGAGCTGTGTCAGCTCCCCGTTGAGGTCCGAGGGCCCATTCTGCGCGGGACTCGGGTCGGCGGCCGCGGTCTCCAGCGCGGCCTTGCCGAAGAGGGTGTTTGTGTGCAGGAAGCTCGGGAGCGTGCAGGCGTGCTTCGGCAGGTTCTCGGGCACGTTCGCCGCGGACTGCAACGGCAGGCCGGCCTCCTCGAAGAGCTTGTTCTGGGCGACCTGGTTGGTTAGGAAGGCGTATTCCAGCATCACGTCGGCCCCCAGAATCTGGCCGGTGTGCGGGTTCACAAAGCTCGGTCCGTAGCCGCTGAAGGGCGGGGTGGGCGAGGAGGTCCACCGCAGCACGTTGTAGCGAATGTCACCCGCGTCCCACGAGGCGGTGTCCGGCTGCACCTTCACCTCGATGGCGTTCTTGAAGCCGGCCTCGCGGAAGGCGGTGTTCCACTCCAGCACCGCATCGCGGATGATGGGCCGGATGCGCTCGGGGGTCGTGTTTTCGATCCACCACGTGATTGGCTCCACCGGCTCGGAGAGCTCGGCGTCGGGGTTTTTCTTCTCCAGGTGCCAGCGGTTGATGAGGTCGTGGTAGGGGGTGGCGCTGGTGGACGTGAGGTCGTCCTTCTGCTGCGTGAAGAACCCGATGCGCGGGTCCGAGAACCGCGGCTCAAAGTCGTTCTCCGGCACCTCGATGAGGCTGTGCCGGAGGGTGATCGTCACGTTGCGCGCGTCGGTAACCGCGTCGGAGCCGGGGTTGATGGGGCGGGGATTCTCAAAGACGTAGTCGACGACTACATCTGTGTTCTTCGGATAGTTGTGGACGCCGTCGATCTTCGACTTCTCCTTGCTCTGGCGGCCCAGGCTGAACGCCGTGGGCGGTTGTCCGGGGAAGGGCGACGGCTTCACCTGCGTGAGCGACTCGGTCAGGAACAGGTTGTCGGCCTCGATAAGGATTTGCCCGGTGGAGTCGTGCTCCGCCACGATCTTCTCGACGTGCAGGACCGACGGGCTCACGTTGGCGTCCGAGGCCCGGGTGAGCGCACTCTCGTCGTTGAAGTGGAAGTTGGTGTTCACTTCCACGAACTCGATTTGATCGTAGTGGCGCCGCACCTTGAAGACGGCGTTGTCGCGGTAATTGCCGCGGAAGGTTCCGGCTTCCAGCACGCCGTCCACCGTGTGCGTGAAGTAGATGTACTCCTCGCCGATCTGGCTCGTGTCGAGGGCCATTTTCAGCGAGCCATCCGTCGTGTCTCGGTAGACGGTAAACAGGCCGCCGAGCGAATCGCTCTTCGCGATGGCCTTTTCGAAGTCGCTTTTTTCCTCGTCGGCTTGTTCGGTCTTCTTTGCCGTGGCCGACTCTTCGGTCATTTGTGCCGAGCTGCTACAGCCGGCAACCAAGAGAAGGGTGAGGGGAAGAATCCAGAGAAGTGAACGGGGTCGCATGTCAGGCGCAATCGGTGTGGGAGAGAGTGGAGGAGCCGCTGTCCGAGGCGAACAGTCGTCGCGGGATCTCAGGCCCGGGGAGAGGGGGAGAGGAGACAGCTGTTTCACGGAAGCAATATTGAGGGTGTGAGGTTCCCGCTAGTCGTATGGGCAGCGGAAAACTCACGTCTTAGGACGCTCCTGCGAAACAGGTTGTTACACCGGGCAGCATTTGTCTCTGGCTACGGGCATGCAATGCAATTAGTGGGGAGCTTTGGGGGGCGGTTCGGTAGGCCTTTGCTCCGAGTCTCGTCCCTTTCGAGAGAAAATGTCCATCGGTCGCGAGATGCATCTCGCGACATCATCTATCAGCCCGCAGATTTCGTCTTTAATCCATCGGTGAAACAAGACAGGTGATGACTTCAGAGGCACAGCAGGACGTGCCCGGGTCCCCTCAGAATTGCCCACCGATTTCCTCGATCGGGGTTCTTCGGGGGGCTCCTCGCGAAGAAAGTTCCGTCGGCAGCGGAGCGCCCAGAAGCACTCGCTCCGAACACCTTCAACCTCCCACTCACCCTACAGCACGTCCTGCAGGAACCGTCCAGTGTGGCTCGCCTCGCAGGCCGCCACCTCCTCGGGCGTCCCCGCCGCGACGACCTCGCCCCCGTCGTCTCCGCCCTCGGGCCCAAGGTCGATCACGTGGTCGGCGTACTTCACGACGTCGAGGTTGTGCTCGATGATGAGCACCGAGTGGCCCGCCTCTACCAGCTGCTCGAAGGCCCCGAGAAGCTGCTTGATGTCGTCGAAGTGGAGCCCGGTCGTCGGCTCGTCGAAGATGTAGAGCGTGCGGTCCGAGGAGCGGCTGTTGAGGTGGCTGGCCAGCTTGATCCGCTGCGCCTCCCCGCCACTGAGGGTGGTGGAGGGCTGGCCGAGCGTGAGGTAGCCGAGCCCGATGTCCTGCAGCACCTCCAGCTTGTTGATCACGGCGCGCTCCCCCTCGAAGAAGTCCGCCGCCTCGTCGATGGTCATGTCCAGCACGTCGGCGATGGTCTGGCCGTTGTACGTGACGTCGAGCACCTCCTTCTTGTAGCGCTGCCCGTTGCAGGCCTCGCACTCCAGGTAGAGGTCGGCCAGAAACTGCATCTCCACCTTCACGACGCCCTGCCCCTCACACTCCTCGCAGCGGCCGCCGCTCGTGTTGAAGCTGAAGGTGCCTTTGTCGTAGCCGTGCACGTTGGCCTGTCGCGTGCTGCCGAAGAGCCGCCGGATGCCGTCGAACGCGTTCGTGTAGGTCGCGGGGTTGGAGCGCGGCGAGCGCCCGATGGACGACTGGTCCACCATCTCGACCGCATCGACGTGCTCGTGGCCGCGGATCGTGTCGTGCGCGCCCACTTTGCCGTCGCCGCTCCCGCCCTTTAGGCGGTGCAGGCCCTCGTAGAGCGTCTGGTTCGTGAGGGTCGACTTGCCGGAGCCGCTCACGCCGGTCATGCACACGATCTGCCCGAGCGGGATCTCCACGTCGATGTGCTTCAGGTTGTGCTGCCGGGCGTTCTCGACCACGAGCGTGTCGTCCGGGTCAACCGGGCGCCGCTCATCGGGGACCGGCACCTCCGTGCGCCCGCTCAGGTATTGCCCCGTGAGCGAGTCCTCGTCCTCCAGGATCTCGTCGTAGGTGCCCTGGAAGACGACCTCGCCGCCGAACGCGCCGGAGCCGGGGCCGAGGTCCACGAGCTGATCGGCGGCCTGCATGGTCACCGGGTCGTGCTCCACCACGAGCACCGTGTTGCCCAGGTCGCGCAGGCGCTGGAGGATGTCGATGAGGCGCTCGTTGTCGCG
>CAJXKO010000056.1 GCA_913055845.1 uncultured Bacteroidota bacterium
ATCTGATCGCGAATCAGAGCCAATCCAGCCCCGCCGAGCAGGCCCAAAACGAGGCCCAGAAAAATATTGCGTCGGGGCCGTGGGCGGATCGGAGCGCCCGGCATCGTTGCCTCGGCAACCTGGTTCGCGTAGCCCAGCTCAGATTTCTCTTGCACGCGGACTTCCTGAAGTTGCTTCGTCACAAACCCGTACATCTGCTCGGCGTACTTCTGTTCGCGCCGGAGCTGAGCAAGCTCCATGGCCTTCTCCGGAATCTCGTTCAACTCACCCTCATACTCCGTGAGTCGCCTCGACAGCACGTCGATGCGCGACTGCAACCCTGAAATGCTAATCTGCTTCTCTGCAATCCGGCGCTTCAACTCATCGACCCGTTGTGACCCCTGCTCAGCACTGAGCCCCCCCGCCATGACTTCGTCCACGTACTGGTCCGAAAGACTTGAAATCCGGGTGCGTAGCTTTTGAATCCGCTGGTCGATCTGAGCCGCCTGTGCGCTATCGGCAGCGGTCATCCTACCCGCCTGAAGCTGAATCTGCTGCTTCGATAGCTCAAGCTCAGCAATTTTGGACTGCAACGCCTCAATCTCCTGCCGTACGGTCGACGCCACTCGCTCCGAAAGCTGGTCCGGGCGAATGGACTTAAGTTCCTTCTCCAGGGACTGCAGGGACGCCCGTTCCATCTTCAGTTCAATACGGGTTTGCTCCAAATCCGTCTCCGTATCGGCAATTTTCCCAGCCAGAGATCCTTCCTTTTGACCAAGGCTTATGGCGTTTTCACGGCGCTGATACTCTTGAATGCGCTGCTCGATTTGCTCGAGCTCCTGCTCTAGCTCTTGAGCACGCTGTTGCAGAAACTTCCTGGACGCTGTCACCCGCGCACGACTGGACTCCCGCGTGAGGTCAATATACTCCTCCGCGTAGACGTTGGTAAGGAGCCTGGCAAGCTCGGGACTTTCGTCTTGGGCCGACACTTGAATGACATTTGTCTCTTGGCTGGCCCGCCCAAACGCTACCCGCCCCGCAAGGGCCGGTGCAACATCCCCGGCAGACAGCTCTCCGTCCTGACCTCCCTCTCTAGATGTAGCACTGCTATCCGTGCCGACACTGGCTGAAACTCCGAAGAGTTGGGTCATAGACCGCGTAAGCCGGCCTAGAGGCGAGGTGCCTGTTGCCTCCAGGACCCGCCTCGCATCTCCCTGCTCGATCAGGCGCTGGGCAACTCGCATCCGCAGGGATTGAGAGTTACGCAGAAAGATTAGTTCGTTTTCGAGCGAGTTTCCTGTACTCGGAAACAGTCCTCCCCCCTGTCCACTCCCAATTCCGGCACCAGCACCGGTCTGCTTGTCTTTGTTCACGAGCACCAGACTGCTCGTGCGGTACACAGGAACCTGCGAGTACGAGTAGAGCGCCGCCGCCCCAACCACGGCAAGGCAGGTTAAAATAATGAGCCACTTCCGGCGCCGGAGGAGATCGAGGATTTCCTCTGCCTGTTTCTTGAAGCTCTGGGAAGAGCCAGAGGAAGGACCTCCCCCTGGGAATCCATTAGCCTCTGCATCCCACGAGCGAACAATGTCTCCGTGACCGTTACTCTCTGGGTCTCGCCGCTGAAGTTGAGCCATGATCAATGTACGTTCTCGTCTGGAAAAGCTGGGCACATCGCTCTACCATTCTAGCCTGCCCGTCGGAGACTAGGAACGTCGGGAACTCAGCACGTGCCACTACTACGCTGGAAGTGAGTCTTCTACGGCGGGCAAGAAGGCCCTTGGGAGCCGGAGCACGCCCCTACCCCCCTCGACAGTGCTCTCATCCATTTCTCCGAAAACCTTAAACCTGGAGAACGTGCTACCCGCCCACGCTCAGGAAAGTGCAGGAATGGTAACTGTGAAAGGTGTCTTCAGCAGGAAGAAGCGTTGTAGCAGAAAGAAGTTTCCGTTTGTCAGATAGCTTTTTGAAGCTACGACAGCCTGCACCCCAAATTGTCAGCGTGTGTTCACGTCAGTCTATCATTATTCGGATACTTGAGTGCAATCTTTTGGATTGTTGGACTGAATATGTCAGCTCTAAAAAGAGTCCTTCTTTCTGCGCCTTCTCGAGCGACTGTTCCCGCCTCATGGCCTTAGACCAAGCCCTCACAGCGGGTCACGACAGTCCGGAGGTGGACCGACTCAGCATCCGTCCAGAGTTTCCGACTCTCAAGACGCTTCTGGCGGCGATCCTGCGCGCCCCTTCGATCGGAAAAAGCGGACATGGCTGGTCCCTGCACCTTTCGCTCCCCCACGCATGCCTGCTCAATTCAGGCAGATGGGGGTCATCACGAGAGCGGTCTCTTCTCGGTTATTTCTGGATGCGACTGCCGGACGACTGGAAGGGGAGGCCCCCACAGACTTGCCCGAACGCGGTCCCTTTGAGATCGACAGGGGGTCCACAGGGGTTCTTTCCATAGAATGCTTTTTCCCGCAAACAGGGAAGTAGTACGGGGCTGCGTGCATGCGCATGACCCTCTCATTCACGTCGGGACTAGACGAGCGCCGCCCGGGCAAGAATGATCGGCCTGCGAGCAAGAAGACGGCTCCTGCAACGTAGACGGACCCGGCGAGGCCAACGATGACTAACTGGCTGAGCGAGAGCATTGCGGGGTTCGATGATGACCGATCGAGAGGCATTGAAGTCGTTCTGCCTCTGTTCCGTCACAAGCATCGTTCCGCGGCACCACGCTATCGCAAAAACAGCCGGCCTCCCCCCAAAGAATGAACGCAGGGGGCGTTCCTATGGCTCTCCGCGGCGGGTGCTTTCCTCTCACCTGGGAAAACTCGTCTCCCCTCTCGTCCTTAAACAGGCCTTACATTTCGAAGGGAGCCGGTAGATCCTTCCGCTAACCTGGGAGGACATTGCGGAGGAAACGGCCCTCAAGCCCACTATCCACCCTGTGCCCGAGGCGCCTCAAGGGTTCTTGGCCTGCATTCAGACCAACCTGCTGCCCTCAACACGGAGCCCCCAACGCCATGACCCTATCCCGTATCCACCTTGTCACGGGCCCCCTGCTCCACCCACTGCACGGCGTGGCGGAGCAGCGCTTCTACCGTCTCGTGCCCCAACTTTTCTTTCGCTCGCCGCCGGTACGTCTCAATCGTCTTTCGATTCAGGTCGAGCTGGTCGGCGATTTGACGCACACTGTTCCCTTCCCCGATTTTCCGAAAGACCGTTAACTCTCGGTCCGTGAGCTTTCCCAGTGGCGATGTCTCCGTATCGCTCCCCCCGCGCACCAACCGACTCAGAATGCGGGATGCGACGTGGCGACTCAAGAACACCTGTCCTTCGCTCACGAGTTCGATCGCCCGCATGACTTCGTCGGTGTCTTCCGTCTTCATGACGTATCCGGACGCTCCCGCCTCGATGGCCCGCTCCGCGTACAAGTCCTCGTTATACTTGGAGAAAACGAGGATCCGAACATCTGGGGCCTGCGAGCGGATTCGCTGAATCAGGGCAAGTCCATCGGCCTCGCCCAGTGAGATTTCGAGCACGGCCACATCAGGCGGACGGTCCCCAATGCGGGAAAGAGCCCCCTGTGAACTCTCCGCTACACCCTCCAGGTGCAGCTCGGGATGCTCCTCCACCTTTTCCCTCAAAATCTCCCGGATGGCGGGATGCTTGTCAACGACGAAGACTTGCGTCTTCTCGCGGATTGCGTCGGAGCTCATTCGCCTGAGATTGGAATGATTGACGGTGCCGAAATGCGTCTCTCGCGGGACTGTTCTGGGCTAAAGAAAGCGACTGCCTCCTCGTTGGCGTCGGCGTAGGCCGAAAGCGATTGGGATTGTGCCGGGACGGTTCCGTCCCCCCTTCACAACCTCCCCGGACTAAGCCCTTGTCCGCCAGGACCATGGCCCCCTTCGGGACAAATTTGCAGCCCAGTAACCAGAGCGCGTCCGCAGCGCCAAGTACAGAGCCAGGAAGCGTTCGCCAAACTGGATGGTGGATCGTGGGGTTCTTTTTCGCTGTACGCTCCTCGCCGACCCTTGCCTGCCCCTCGATAGTCGTTCACAAGGGGTACAGTCGGACCGGATGATCAGGGGACAGCCCGCAGGACAGCAATCCGTCTTCAGGAGCACCTTCCAGCCGCATCCCCGGAAATTTTCCCACTGCTCACCGGCCTCTTCGGACGGCAGCGCTAATGTGTTTCCTAAATACGGGGGTAGCGTGACGGAGATTCTACCACATTGGGGCAGGGATACGGTGAGGAAACGGCGCAGCTTTCTGTGGGCTCCCGGAGCATAGGGGCAGGGACTTTATGCGCCAGTGGACTCCCTACTCGAAGCATAGACCGACGCTCTGGGGCTACTGGAGGTTGGTTCCCCACGAGACGACTAAGGACCTGAAAACCCGTTGCCCGGAGCAGGGATCCCCGATCAGCGCCGTTCCGATGCGGGTAGTGGACTCAAGCAAGGCCCGGTTCCCTCCGACGATTACGGCTCTGAAACGATGGTCCTCGGGCCCCAATGCTGGATATTGAAAAGGGGAGCGTTCCTGCAGCACTCACTGATTGTCCTGACTGTCGGTACTCACCTCTTCCGGGACAGAATTTTCTTCTCCGGTGGCGGCCCCGGAGGACTCTACAGGACCGCTGGACACCCGCTTCCCGGCCCCCGGTGCAGACGCCCACTGCACTGCAAACTGCAGGAGTTTCGACACGGACTCGAACCCTAGTTTCTCTTTTGCACGGCGACGATAGGTCTCCACGGTCTTCCGCGCCAGGTTGAGACGGTCTTGAATCTCTTCGATGCTGCATCCCTCTCCCAACATCTGAAAGACGGCCAGCTCCCGATCGGTAAAGTCCTCAATCGGGAAGCTCGGCTCAGACGATTCGCCGCGGGCCACCTTGTTCAGGATCTGCGAGGCCATTTCCCGGCTCAAGAAGACCTCTCCCTTGTCGACCACCCGAATTGCCTCGATCAGCTCTTCGGTCGGCTGGTCTTTCATGAGATAGCCGGAGGCCCCGGCCTGAATGGCCCGCTCGGCGTAGACCATCTCGTCGTACATCGAGTACACCACGATCTGAATCTCAGGACACTGCGACTGGAGATTCTGTACGAGATCTAGCCCGTGGGCGTCTTCCAGGGAAATATCGATGACCGCCGTATCCGGCTCTAGTTCTTCGATCTGGCGGAACGCCTCTTCCGATGAGGTCGCCGTTCCGCAAACCTCAACGTCGAGCGTGTCATTAATTCGGTTGCGAATGGCCTCCAGAATTGCCGGATGATCGTCGACAAGAAAAGTGCGGATATGATCCGTAGACTGAGTCGGCATACTGGACAAGCGTACAATGAGACAGATGACGTGGTGGGCCCTCCCAAGCCGTAAGTGTCGTCGGAGGATACAACCAAGAATTGCGGAATGCATTCAATGCACGTTCCAGAGAATATATGGGTCCGGACCGTTTACTATTCCAAGCGAGACATCGCGTTAAATCAACGCCAGCACGCTGAGAGCGCGTGCTCCCCAGATGCCCGCTGGTAGCCTCAATCGTGCTAGCTGTGACTCGACGCTTCCGGGGCTAGTGGAAGAACAAGCGTAAAGGTGCTGCCTTCTCCTTCAGTCGTCTCGACGTCAACCTCTCCGTCGTGGCGGCTGATAATCTCATTTACGAGGTAAAGTCCTAGACCCAGGGAAACCTCCCCGTCGGTTGGCTGATGTGTCAGGCGCTGGAACGGTTTAAACAGGTGCTCCAGGTCGTCTTCCCGCAATCCCGGCCCTTGGTCCGAGACGGAAAAATGGACCTCTTCCTCGCTTCGCGTAACCTCTACCTCGACCGTTTCTCCACGTGGAGAATACTTGAGGGCATTGTTCACGATGTTTTTCATTGCCTCCTGGAGCCGAATTTTGTCGCCGAGTACAAACACATCCTCGGCAAATTCTGCACGGCGCAACTTCTGGTCCTTGTACTCCGCGTGTGGCTGAAAGCTCTCGACCACGTGCTCGGCCAACTCAGCAATATTGACCGGTTCGAAGGTAAAGTCCTCCGCAAGCACCGGGGGCGAGGAGAAGTCGAACTCTTTCAGGTGCCCGAAGGCCTCCTTCGCCGACGAGTGAATCAGCTCCACTTTGCGCTTCGTATCGCCGGAAAGATCTTCCTTTTCGAGCAGGATCTCAGACAGGCGTTCGATCGCCACAATCGGGTTTTTAAGCTCATGTAGAACAGCAGAAAGCTGTCTCGAATCTTTGCTCATTACAACACTCTGTCGGCTTGGAACGTGTAGACATCGACGATTTAGGGGCGCATCGCCCCCTGCCTCCCGCAATCCCCCAGGCCTGCGGATCCCGCTTCACCGAACTGTTCATACCTGCTGCCTCTTTGTCCGGAGCTGCCCCGGCTAGGACTTCCCCTTCGGTTCGGCATCAGATTAGAGGACAAACCCCCGTAGCACTTTCTGAGGAGAGTGGGTCCGCAGGAAGACGGCATCCGAGGCCCCAAAAGGCGCCGAGGAGCCTTTTCCGTTGCGATCAAGAGCCCTCTGTTCGGTTGCCCCAACGTACTCGGCCGCCAAGAACGCCCACCCATCCGCAAAAGCGCCGATCACGGAAGCAGAGATCCAAGCGAACGCCCCCAGGATGCTGCAAAAGGACTTTGGGGAGAGATCCAGAGCCGACGGTTCCAGTCCCAGGAGGCGCCTTCTCTGTCACTTCGGGTACTGAATTGTGTGATACCTTTTCGTAAGGTACTGTGTTAGCTTTTCGATTTCAAGATACAAGTTTTCGGATGAACCCCTCCATCCGCCCCGACTGATGCCTCTGCTCTTTTGACAAAATGTTTTCGGCGCCAGAATTTCTCGTTCCGGGAATATGTCTCATTCCGTCATCAGGTCCCCAATGAGACCCTTCTCTGGCATTTCAGAACCACGACACACTCCATTTTCCTCATCTACCCGAACAAATCTTGTGCCGATGGTGCCGAGGGCGGACTCCAACCGAACGAGCTCCCCTAGAAGAAGGGTCGTGACAGGCGTCCGGCTTCCAATCTAGCCCCAATGGCTCGAAGTGTGCCCCCTACGATGCTGGCGGGGCCCGCGGAGCTGCGGGGGAGTGCCCTCGACAACGGCCTGAAATGCTGATTCGACGTTCCGCGCACCTCTCATGAATCTATTTCTCATCGGTGGTACTGGCTTCGTGGGTCGAGCCGTTGTGGAGCGGCTTGCCGACGCCGGCCACACCATTGCTGTGTTCCACCGGGGGCAGACGACACCCCCTCTCCCCTCCACCGTTACTGCCTACCAGGGGAACCGCGACAACCCGACGGCACTCCGCGATGCACTTGACGCAGCGGGACCCGACGGAGTGGTCGACCTCATTCCGTATACGGAGACCCACGCCACGGCCCTTGCTCGCGTGTGCACGGGCCGCACCAACCGGCTCATCGTACTGAGCAGCGGGGACGTATACCGCCAGTACGACGGCCTGCGTGGTGTGTCCGACCACGCGCCCGATCCGGTTCCCCTCAACGAAGATGCGCCTCTCCGATCATCCCGGTACCCGTACCGCGGAACCAACACGGACTTCGCCTACGCCCACGACTACGACAAAGTCTTGGTAGAAGAGCGGGTGCGAATGGGCGAGGTACCCGCCACAATCCTCCGCCTGCCAAAGGTGTACGGCCCCCACGACGGCGACCATCACGTGGGGCAGGCGCTGGACCGACTGCGGACGGCCCAGGACGAGCTGGTGTTGAGTCCGGCAGAGGCAGGATGGCGGTGGTCACGTGGGTACGTTGTCAACGTGGCTGCGGCCATCGTCACGGCAGCCACCGATCCGAAGGCCGCTGGACGCACCTACAATGTGGGCGAGCCCAACGCGCTGACGCAAGCAACGTGGCTGCAACAGGTGGCCGAGGGGGCGGGCCTCGACACGACGGTGCGGACGGGAGCGCCGGAGGAGCAGTCTGAGGCTCCCCCGCTCGATTGGGACTACGACATGGTACTCGACACGCGTCGGATCCGCACGGAGCTCAAGTTCGCCGAAGACGTTTCTCGCCAGCAGGCGCTGTCCGAAACGGTGCTGTGGGAACAGGCAGCGTAGGGGAGACACATTGCGGAAGAAGGGAATGAGATGCGCAATGCGGAACCCGAGACACCCTACCCTCCGTCCACGACCGTCCAGTACAGGTCTACGCTCTTTTGACGGAGGTCCTCTAGGGTTCCGTCATTCTCAATGACATAGTCGGCCCGCCCACGAAGCTCGTCCTGGGAAAGCTGGTGCCGCATACGGGCCCGTACCTGCTTGGGCGCCACATCGTCGCGCTCCGCCACCCACGCAATGCGATCCGCCTCCGGCGCCACTACGGCGGCTGTCACATCGACGTGGGCGTCGCCCCCCGCTTCGAACAGGAGCGCCGCCTCGTGGACGAGCAGGGAGAGGCCGTCGTCCTGGGCCCGCTCTTTTGCGGCCTCAAATGCCTCAAAGACGCGAGGATGAACGATGGCGTTCAGGCGATCGAGTTGTTCGGCGTCGCTGAACACCCGGTCGGCCAGGTATTTTCGGTCGAGCGTATCGTCGTCCCGGTAGGCCTCCCCACCGAAGGCCTTCGTGATTGCGGCCCGCACGTCAGAATCTTCCTGCATGAGCCGCTTTGCCTCAAGGTCGGCGTAGAAGACACGCGCCCCCTGCTCCTCCAAAAAGCCGCAGACGGTGGTTTTTCCACTTCCAATGCCGCCCGTCACGCCCAGTGTGGTCACAGCGGCGGAATGGGTCAATGCGACGGTCGAGTTGCGGATCACGGGAATGCGAGCGAGCCTCGATCAGAAGTCGACATTCGAAACTCGCCACTCGACGTCATCATCCGGGAGGCCAGTCCATGCGGCGTCCCCCGAGGAGATGAAGGTGAAGATGCCAGACCGACTGTCCCCCGTCATCCCCACAATTAATCACCGTGCGGTATCCGTCGCGCAGCCCTTCCTCCTGGGCCAGTTCGCGGGCGACCACAAACAGATGACCCACCAAGTCTTTGTCCTCCGGATCCAGGTCATCGAGCGAAGGGATGGGCTTGCGGGGCACCACGAGGATGTGGGTGGGGGCCTCCGGGTTGATGTCCCGAAAGGCGATACACCGGTCATCCTCGTGGAGGACGTCGGCGTCGGCCTCCCCGTCCATGATCTTTTGGAAAATGGTTTTCTCGGACATAGGGCGCGTCTGCCGTCCGTGAACAGAATCGAAGCGCATGGTCAAGAGCAACCATTTCGCGGTTCCAATATACCGGACGCGCCGGACGAATCGCAAGCCCCCTCCAACTCGCATCGCTGTCCCGGCGGGGCTCCACCAGCACTCTCGGAGACACCGGGCTGAGCCCCTCGCACCTGACCCTAAACAAGCGCGATACATCTGGGAACGACCTGCAAACTCTGGTGCGAGTCCCTCCCTCCGAACAACACCGTTCGCCGTAATCGGTAATAAAAAAGCCATTAGGAGATTCCCACGCTTATCCTCTACACGTCATGTCCACCGTCTACATCACCCGCAAGGTCCACTTCAACGCGGCCCACCGGCTCCATAACCCCGAGAAGTCCGACGCCTGGAACGAGGAAACGTACGGCAAGGACAACAACCCAAACTGGCACGGGCATAACTACGAGCTGGAGGTGACCGTGGCCGGCGAGCCGGACCCTGAGACCGGATATGTGGTGGACCTGGGCGACCTGAAGACGATTCTCCACGACCACATTCTCGACAAGGTGGACCACAAAAACCTGAACCGAGAGGTAGACTTTATGGACGGCGTGATTCCCTCCAGCGAGAACTTCGCCATCGCCATCTGGGACGAACTGGAAGGGACCCTCCCTGCCGGCGAGCTGCACTGCGTACGGCTCTACGAGACCCCTCGAAATTTTGTAGAGTACCGGGGCGAGTAGCCGCACCGTCTCCACGACTCCGTGTACTGTTTCACTACTTCCCCTGTCCGAAATGGCCGAAAAAAAGATCCAATCGAGTGGGCTTCGCACCAACGGTGCGGCCGACGGCGTGCCGCCAAAGCTCTACGAGCGGCGTGATATCTACGACGAGGAAACCTCCGAGGCCCTCAGCGAACACGTCGAGTCAATCCTCGAAATTCTGGGCGAGGACCCGAACCGGGAGGGCCTTGCCGACACCCCCGATCGGGTGGCCCGGGCCTACCAATTCCTGATGCACGGGTACGCACTCGACCCCAAGAGCATACTGCAGCAGGCTGTATTCGAGGAGGCCTACGACGAGATGATTCTCGTGAAGGACATTGAGGTGTACTCCCTCTGCGAACACCACATGCTCCCGTTCTACGGCAAGGCCCATGTGGCTTACATCCCCGACGGCAAGATCGTGGGCCTCAGCAAAATTCCGCGCACGGTGGAGGTCTTTGCGCGCCGCCTGCAGGTGCAGGAGCGGCTCACCCTCCAAATCCGCAATGCCATCGACGAGGTGCTGGAGCCGATGGGCACCGCGGTCGTCATTGAGGCCAAGCACCTCTGCATGATGATGCGCGGGGCCGAGAAGCAGAACTCCGCCACGACGACCAGCTCCGTGAGCGGCGAGTTCGATGAGCACGCCACCCGCGCCGAGTTTATGCGCCTCATCGGCGCCACCGAGTAAGTACGTGCGAATGGCGCGTCCCGGGAGCCGCGCATTGTGATACTCCTCGCCAGGAGCTATCCTTGCCCCGGTCCTTCCATCATTCGCAACACGAACCTTGTATCTCGACAATGATTGCCGTCGTTACGGGTGCGAGTCAGGGCATCGGCCGCGCCATCGCCGAAGCCTTTTCTGCACGCGATGACGCCCGCGTCGCCCTCGTGGCGCGCACTGAAGCAAACCTGGAGACCGCCGCGGAGTCCTGTCGGGCGCGCGGAGGTACGCCCCTCATACTCCCGACCGATGTGACCGACGACGCGGCGGTGGCCAGCATGGCCGAAGCGGTAACGGACAAATGGGGGGCGCCGAACGTGCTCGTGAACAACGCCGGGGCGTTCACCTACGCGCCGCTCGACGAGTTAACAGTCGATGGCTTTCGCGACCAGATCGACGTCAATCTCACCGGCGCCTTCGCCGTGACCCAGGCGTTCCTTCCAGCCATGCGGGCACGGGAATCGGGACACCTCTTTTTCATGGGCTCGGTGGCCTCTATCATGGCCTACCCGGGCAATGCCGGCTACTGCGCCGCCAAGCACGGGCTCCGCGGCCTCGCCCGCGTCGTCCGCGAGGAGACGAAGGACGAGGGCGTGCGCGTGACGACGGTGCTCCCGGGCGCCACCGATACGCCCACTTGGGAGGGTGCCGACATTCCCAGCGACCGGTTCATGGCCCCAGAAGACGTGGCCCAATCCGTGGTGGATGCCTACCACCTCTCCGACCGCACGGTGCTCGAAGAGCTGCTCCTTCGCCCGCAGGAAGGAGACGTGTGAGTCACGCCTCGTTCTCCGAGAGCCGTTCCTCCGGCAGCCACGCCCACGTTAATGTGCCCGCAACAAGCGTCGTGTCGTCGCCGGGCGCAGTGAGGCGCACGTCAACCTCGATCTGCCCGATGGGGCGCGACTGGATTTGCCCCCCTTCGTCATCGGTGAGGGTAGCCTCGGCCTGCACGGCATCCCGCGCAAATTCGTCGAACGAGACGTCCATGGTGCGAAGCAGCGGCGAGGAGCCGTCCGGCACGTTGAGGGCCACAACGAGCCCCGTGGCCGTTTCGGCGAGGAGCGCGAGGGCCGCGGCGTGGAGCCCCCCGAGATGATTTTGTAGACGCCCCTCGTTGTCGAGCCGCACAGCCACGCGGCGCGGCGTATAGGCCTCCACGAAGCACCCTGTAGTGTCGACGAACGGAATGGTCTCGCCGACGGCCTTCGTGACGAGCGGTCGTCGCAGGGCGGGCGGCACGTCGGCGTAGCGCTCGGCAATGCGACGAAAGGGATTGGGGGAGGCCATGGTACGGATGCGGTGGAATGCTGCGGTGGAACGTGTCGACGAGAATGCCGCTCTCGAGTGCCCCTATCCTCCGGCCGCCCGGATCGCTCACCGTTTCGGCGGCCGTCCCCTTCAACTTTTCACGGGACGCATTTCGCAGGGTGCATTCCGCGCTGTGAAGGGGCCGGAAGCGGAGGTGTTGTGGGAGAACGTATCTTACCTGGTCTCGTAAGGGACTGTCCCTCTATTGATCTGCTCTTCGAATCCCCGCCACGCAGGTGACTTGCGCTATGCCCAGCCCTTCCCTCAGGGACGCCGCGCTCGACAAGCTGGAGCGCCTCATTGTCGAGAAGATGCCCATCACGGAGCACCTTGAATTCGAGCTCGCCGCGGACGAGCAAGGACGCCTGCGGGCCTCGGCCCCACTTCAGCCGAATGCCAACCACATGGGGAGCGCGTTCGGGGGAAGCCTGAGCATGCTCGCCACCGTGACCGGCTGGGCCATGATGCATCAGCTCGTGCAGGAGACCATGCACGACGCGATGGAGGACATGCGGCACCGGGTGGAGGTCATGATTCAGGAGAGCGACATTGAGTACCTGCGACCCGTCTATGAGAACATCTCGGTCGTCTGCGAGCCCCCGGACGAGGACGATCAGGAGCAGTTTCAGGAAATGCTCGACCGCTGGGGCCGAGCGCGGCTGGAGCTAGAGTGCAAAATCAACGAGGCGGGCGAGCGAGCGGTCACGTTCATCGGCCAGTACGTGGCCCTGGCCCGGGGAGAAGAACGTGGCGACGGCGTGGCCGGGGCCAATCTCCACATGGAGAGCTGCGACCCCTCCGACGCATAGGTTCTACAACATTTCCTCGTACATCCGGTACGGCGGCTCGGCCATGCCCAGCTCTTCGTACGCCGCCTGGGCCGCCGCGTTATCCCGTTCTACGTAGAGCCGGAGCCCGCACACCTCTTCTGCCTCGCGCGCCCGTCGTCGCACATCGCGGTGAAGCGCCGTGTAGACGCCCGTCCGTCGTGCCCTCGGGCGTACGTAGACGCTCTGGATCCACCAGAAGTCCGCATTGCGCCAATCGCTCCACTCCGTCGTGATCATGAGGGAGCCCACAATCGCGTCGTCCCGCTCGGCGACGAGGTAAAACGCTTGCTCAGGCCTGTCGAACACGGCCCGCACACCGGCCCGAACCGTATCGGGGTCCAGAGGTTTGTCTTCCGTCTCCCGGGCCATCGCCTCGTTGAAGCAGGCGAGGGTCTCGGCGTCGTGACGAGCTGCGCGGCGAATGCTGACGTTGGGGGCCATGAAGAGGGGCTGTGTAAACGGCTGGACTCCGGAGGGGAGCCGGAACGGATCGTCGAAGCGCCTCTCCCCAATGCGGTAGGACGCTGCCTTCGCTGACTCTTATATTCGCGAAGCAGGCGATGACCGTCAAGTCCCTTTCCCCTAATGACGACGGGCCTCACTCATTTTCTCGCTCCGACGACGTGGCCGTATGCAAACCGATATTGACCGTGATCGCATTGAGGCTGTACTCACTGATCTCGTACGGATCGACTCCACGAATCCTGCGCTCGGCGCGGACGGACGCGGCGCCGGAGAGCAAGAAATTGCCACCTATGTGGCCGACGCGATGCATGATATCGGACTCGCGGTGGAGCACTGGGAGCCCGTCCCCGGACGACCGAATGTCGTGGGGCTGCTCCGTGGCAGTGGGAACGGTCGCTCGCTGATGTGGAACGCCCACACGGACACGGTCGGCGTCGACGGCATGGATGCCCCCTTCGAGCCGACCCGGCGGAACGAACGCCTGTACGGGCGCGGCACCCAGGACATGAAAGGGGGCCTCGCCGCACAGTTGGTCGCCGCCCGGGCCCTCGCTGAATCGGACACGCCGCTCGCTGGGGATCTCCTCATCGCCGCGGTGGTCGACGAGGAGCACAAGAGCATCGGCACGGAGGCACTGGTAGAGCGCTACCACGCCGACGGGGCGATTGTCACGGAGCCGACGGACCTTCAGCTCGTACGCGCCCACAAGGGCTTCGTCTGGATCGACATCCAGACGCACGGGCGGGCCGCCCACGGCTCTCGGCCCGCCGAGGGCGTCGACGCCAACATGCACATGGGACGCGTCCTCTCGCGACTGGAAGACCTTGGCCGCTCCCTGTCCCGCCGCACGGGCCACCCGCTCGTGGGCGCGCCCTCACTTCACGCCGGACAGCTCCGGGGGGGCTCCGCGCCGAGCGTGTACGCGGCCGACTGCCACCTGCGCATGGAGCGCCGCACCGTGCCCGGGGAGTCCGTCGAAGAGGCCCTGGAGGAGGTGCGGGACCTTCTCCGTTCGCTGCGGGACGAGGATGCGAATTTCGAGGCGGAGGCGGAGATCGCCTTTGCCCGCGAGCCGCTCGAAACCCCGGCGGACGCCCCCATCGCCGCGGCCACGCGGGAGGGTCTGACCTACGTACTCAACGACGAATCCGCCCCCGACACCGGCGCGTCGTTCTGGACGGACGCCGCGCTCCTGGCAGACGCAGGCACCGAGACGGTCGTCCTTGGCCCCAAAGGAGCCGGGCTGCACACCACCGAAGAGTGGGTCGACCTGGCCTCGGTGGCGCAGTTGGCGGAGGTCCTGGTCCAGACGGCGCGCCACTATTGCACCTAGGCGAGCATCCTGCGGCGTCCTTACACTTCCGCCTGCCGACTCAGCGTGTGCGCCTGCCGGGTCGGCTCCGGAATCTTGTATGTCGGACTGCAGTCAAGCATCAGATCCGCCGCGTCGTCGAGCGTGCAGCGGTGGCCCACGCTCACGTAGACCGGGTTTACGTCCGTCCGGGTGCGGAGCACCGTGCCGACGGTTTCGCCGTCGTCGACCAGCGGCACCCGACTTCCCTTCTCGGTGCCGAGGGCCCCTTGCGGCTCACCCACGAGAATCGACTTGGCGACGCCGATTGTGGGCACGTCGAGCAGCACGCCCATGTGGCAGGCCAGCCCGAAGCGGCGCGGGTGGGCGCGGCCATGGCTGTCACTCACGAGCACGTCCGGCGTGGTGTCGATTTGTTCGAGCGCCGGAAGCACAGCCGGCATCTCGCGGAAGCTGAGGAGACCCGGCACGTACGGGAACGGCACCTCGCAGCGATGAATCGCCTCATCTACCACCTTTAGGCCCGACAACCGCAGGACCGCCACGGCGGCCTGTGCCAGATCGTCGCGGACGCTCACGTCTATCCCGGCGATGGTGTCGATCGTATCCGGCAGGGGCGTTTCCTCTACCTCCGACGCCAGCCGCCGCTGAATCTGTTTCGCCTCATCGGGGGAGACGTCCCAGTCGTGGCAATTCTGTCGTTCGATTCGCATTCGAGCGTTGCGGGACCAATGCAGGAAGGACGAGCCCACTCAACGTAGCGAGCGCCGCCGCCAAAGAAAACCGGGTTCTCGCTTCATTCCTGGGGGCCTCACAGCCCCGAAATTAAGCTCAAAGTTTCGGTGAATCGACACGAAACGGAACTTTGGCCGAATTGCAGACATTGATGCGTAGTCCCGATCGAAGCCGGTTGGCTTCGTGCCCGGGTCCATAGCTCAGCTGGTTAGAGCGCTACGTTGACATCGTAGAGGTCAGTGGTTCGAGTCCACTTGGACCCACTGCTGCCGCTCTCAGGAAGCGTCCTGGGGCGGCTTTTCTGTTGGCGGGTCCGCCCGCCCCACGCTCCTCCCCGAAGGTCTCCCGCTGCCCATGGCCGAAATCGACGAGAAGCAGATTACCATCACGCTCCCAGACGGCTCGACCCAGACCCACCCGGCGGGCACAACGGGCCGCGAGGTTGCCGAGAGCATCGGCGCCGGCCTGGCCCGCGACGCGCTGGCCATCAAGGTGAACGGCGAGGTCCGCGACCTGGATCGGCCCATCACTGAGGACGCCGAGATTGCGATTCTGACGTGGGACGACGAGGAGGGCAAGGAAACCTTCTGGCACTCCTCCGCCCACCTCATGGCCGAGGCGCTCCAAGAGCTGTATCCCGGCGTCAAGTTCACCATCGGCCCGCCCATCGACCAGGGCTTCTACTACGACGTGGACCTGGGGGACCAGACCTTGTCGGCCGACGAGCTGGAGGCCATCGAGGACAAGATGCTGGAGCTCGCCCGTCGCGACGCCGAATACGAGCGGCACGAGGTGTCGAAGGAGGACGCGATCCGATTCTACGAGGACGAGGACAATCCGTACAAGCTGGAGCTGATCGAGGACCTGGAGGAGGGAGAAATCTCCTTCTACGAGCAGGGCGACTTCACCGACCTCTGCCGCGGCCCGCACATTCCGTCTACCGGTCGCATCAAGGCACCGAAGCTGCTGTCGGTGGCTGGGGCGTACTGGCGCGGGGACGAGAGCAACCCGCAACTAACCCGCATCTACGGCATCAGCTTCCCAAAGCAGAAGCTGTTAGAGCAGTTTCTGGAGCGGCGGCGCAAGGCCAAAGAACGGGACCACCGCAAGCTCGGCAAGGAGCTCGATCTCTTCACCTTCGATACCGAGCAGGTGGGCCCCGGCCTACCCATGTGGCTGCCGAAGGGCACCACGCTGCGGGAGACCCTGCGCACGGTGCTCCAGCAGGAGCAGATCAAGCAGGGCTACAAGCCGGTCACCACCCCCCACATCGGGCGGCTTGACCTCTACCGCACCAGCGGGCACTACCCGCACTACGAGGAGGACCAGTTCCCCCCGATGGTGACGGGGCAGAACGAGGAGGGCGAGGAGGAGGGCTATCTCCTCAAGCCGATGAACTGCCCGCACCACGTCAAGATCTACCAGAACGACCACCACTCGTACCGGGACCTCCCGGTGCGGCTGGCCGAATTCGGGACCGTCTACCGACAAGAGCAGACCGGCGAGCTCGGGGGGCTGACGCGGGTGCGCGGCTTTACGCAGGACGACGCCCACATTTTCTGCACCCCCGAACAGGTAAAAGCCGAGTTCAAAGAGGTCATCGACCTCACCCTGAAAGTGCTCGATGCTCTCGACTTCGAGGAGTTCGAGGCTCAGATCTCCCTCCGCGATCCCGAGGACACCGAGAAGTACGTGGGGCGCGACGCCCTCTGGGACCAGGCCGAGCAGGACATCCGCGAGGCGGTGGCCGAAACCGACCTCGACGCCTACGAGGAGCCGGGGGAGGCCGCCTTCTACGGGCCGAAGCTCGACTTCATGGTGGAGGACGCGCTGGGCCGTGCCTGGCAGCTCGGCACCATCCAGGTCGACTACAATCTGCCGGAGCGCTTCGAACTCACCTACGTCGACGAGCACGACGAACGGAAGCGGCCGGTGATGATTCACCGCGCGCCGTTCGGATCGCTGGAGCGCTTCATCGGCGTGCTCATCGAACACTGCGGGGGCAACTTCCCCACCTGGCTCGCGCCGACCCAGGTGCAAATCATCCCGGTCGGCGACGACTTCGTCGACTACGCCGAGGACGTGGCCGCCCAGCTCCGCACCGAAGACATCCGCGTCGAGATCGATACGTCCGACGAGACAGTCGGCTACAAGATTCGCAACGCCGAGACGCAGAAGATTCCGTACATGCTCGTCGTGGGGGGGGACGAAGAAGAGGCCGGCACCGTCTCGGTCCGCTCGCACGCCGACGGCCCCCAGGGCACTGTACCGGTCGACGACTTTCTCGAGCAAGCGGGCCCTGAGTTCCAGCCAACCCTCAAGTAGCCCCCTTCTCAGACTTCGCGTCCGCCCGTCCATTTCAGGATTCCTTCACTGAAACCTCACAGGTTGATCTGCGTGTGTAGTAGACACTGAATTCGATCCCGCCGGACTTCTGGTTCGCACGGATCGGCCCTCCACGCATTCCGAGTTTTCTGACAATAAGACCCTTTACCCAGCTATCGCTGACGTTGACAAGCTTCGCGTAAACGAGGAAATTCGTGCCGACGAGGTTCGCGTGGTCGAGCCCGACGGCGACCATGACGTTGTGCCCACGGAGGAAGCCCTTGACCGCGCCCGCGAGCACGAACTCGATCTCGTCGAGATTGCCCCGGACGCCGATCCGCCCGTCTGTAAGGTCCTCGACTACGGCAAGTACCGCTACGAGAAGCAGAAGGAAGAGCAGCGGCGACGGAAGAAGTCGAAGTCCATGGAGATGAAGGAGCTTCGCTTCCGGCCCCGCACGGAGGAACATGACTTTAATTTCAAGGTCGACCACGCCCGGGAATTCCTAGAGGACGGCAACAAGGTGAAGGCGTACGTCCAGTTCAAGGGGCGCGACATCGTCTACAAAGACCAGGGGATGGACCTGCTTCGTCGCATGATTGAGGAGCTGCAAGACATTGCCCGCATCGACCAGCAGCCGCAGATGGAAAACCGGCGCATGGTGATGATCCTTGCTCCGCACAAGAACAAGTAGCATTCGGAGCCCCCGATCGCACCCCGTTCCTACGGGTTTGTGTGGACTCTGTGCGGTGAGGAACGCCTCGTCGCCCGCTCCATACAGGGGCGTCCGTCTGTTCTGCGAACAACATTTCTCGGAGGTGGTGCCATTATGCCTAAGATGAAATCACACAGCGGTGCCAAGAAGCGCTTCAAGGAGACCGGCAATGGCAAAATCATGCGCAAGAAGGCCGGCAAAGGGCACCTGCTGACCAAAAAGAACTCGAAGCGTAAGCGCCATCTGCGCCAGAGCACGATCGTCGACGACAAGGCGAATCGGCAGCGCATCAAGCGCATGCTCTCGACATAATCGTCGGGCAACCATTTGCCGAGATGGAGGACCTTTTCCGGTCCTCCATCTGTTGTTTGTGGAGTCTTTGCCGGGGTGGCATTGGGACCGCTCAGCCCGCCGCTTAAGTTGTATCTTCGTACCTGTTCACGAAACGAACCTGCTGTTGCCATGCCGCGCGCAACGAATAAGCCGGCGACCCGTCGGCGACGAAAGAAAATTCTGAACAAGGCCAAGGGCTACTGGGGCCGCCGAAGCAAGGTCTACAAGGTGGCCAAGCACGCCGTTGAGAAGGGGCTACAGTACGCCTACCGCGATCGTCGCCAGAAGAAGCGACGGTTCCGACAACTGTGGATCACTCGCATCAACGCGGCGACTCGCCAGCACGACGTGAGCTACTCGCAGTTCATGGGCCAGTACCGCAAGTCGGACTTGGACATGAACCGCAAGGTCCTCGCCGACCTGGCCGTCCACGACCCGGATGCCTTTGAGCAGATCGTGGATCACGTGATGGAGTAGTGCCTACTGCCCTCCGGCAGCCAGGCGCCACGCCTGACATTCCGGATCCTCCCAGTCCCGTCCCCTGATTCTCAGGGTTGGCGGGATTTTTTATTTGGGCGGGGTCTCACCAGTGGTCTTCTCAGAGGCTTCCAGGCACGACTGCACCCGAGACACTTTCCCCGTTCGAAGGACCCGTGCAACGCGTGGTTCGAGGTGTCGCTCCAGCGCGACACCTCGTCCTTGCTGTAGATGAGCAGATCCTTCGGCCCCCGGATGTCGGAGAGCACACGCCAGAGGCGCGTCATCATCTCGATCCGCCCCCGACCATTTTGAAATGGCTCCTCGACGACGATGAGGAGATCGACATCGGACGCGTCGGTGGCGTCGCCTCGGGCCTGCGCCCCGAACGAAGTGAGGAAGTAGTTTCAGACTGAGAGCTGAACAGCACGATCCGGACGAGATCCACCTCGTCCACGATCGTGTCGACCATGCGCCGCAAGCGGGCGCTGAGAGTATGGTCCGGAGCGAGAGCCATAACACTGTCTGATCGCACTCAAGGCGTCGCCCAGAGTTTCCCCGAACACGAAACGCCGCCGCCCCCCGACCTCAGTCGGAAGACGACGGCGTGTGTCAAGGCTCCGAAATCGCGGTCGGCCGGCCGCGGCGCTGAGAGCATAGCGACCGAGTACTCTCGGAGTAACGGCGGCCCGAAAGGACTTACGCTCCCACCGTGGCCGTCCCGTTTGTGCTCGCGTCGGACGCTGTGGCGGTCGAGACGGTCTCGAACGTCAGTCCCTCTTCGTCCTCGGCCAACTCGATCCGGACGGTGTCGCCGTCCTCAATCGTGCCGTCGAGGAGTGCCTGCGAGAGGCCGTTCGCCACGTGCCGCTTCATCACGCGCTTCAGCGGACGGGCGCCGAAGGCCGGGTCGTAGCCGCGGTCGGCGAGCCAGTCCTTCGCGTCGTCGCTGAGCGTCAGCGTCAAGTCGTGGTTCTTCGCGGCCAGGCGCTGGACGCGCTGGAACTGGATCTCGACGATCTCGCGGATGTGCTCGCGGCTGAGCGAGCGGAACATCACGATGTCGTCGATGCGGTTCA
>CAJXKO010000057.1 GCA_913055845.1 uncultured Bacteroidota bacterium
CGATGATCAAAATCATCGGTACGGAAAAGTCGGCAGGTGGAGGAGGAACGAAGGAGAGAGTCGGCGTTCTGCACGTCCTGCACGTCGTGGTGCACCGCAAATCCGCGGCGTAAGGCGACTCTGAGTGGCCTGCGGGAACTCAGTCCCAGCGCTAGCGGGTGCGGACCAGCCCCGTCAGGTCCCGCACGCGCTCCAGGATGGGCTCCGCTCGGGCTCGGGCGGCCTGGGCCCCCTCCCGCAGCACGTCGCGAACGTAATCGGGGCGCTGTGCCAGTTCCTTGCGGCGGGCGCGGGCCTCGGCAAAATAATCTTCGATGAGCGCCAGGAGGTCTTGCTTGGCGTGGCCGTAGCCGTAGCCTCCGGCCCGGTACTGCTCGGCGATTTTCTGTTGTCGGTCCTCGTCGGCAAAGAGCGTGATCAGGGCAAACACGTTGCACGCCTCGGGGTCCTTGGGCTCGTCGAGCGGGGTCGAGTCCGTGACGATGCTCATAACCTTCTCCTTCAGCGTATCCCCTTCGTCGAAGATCCCGATAGTATTGCCGTAGCTCTTCGACATTTTCTGGCCGTCGGTGCCGGGAATGACGGCCACGTCATCAAGAATTTGCGGCTCGGGGATGGAGAACAGCGGTTCGTCCTCGGGGCAAAACCGATTATTGAAGCGCCGGGCGAGGTCGCGGGCCATCTCCAGGTTCTGCTTCTGGTCGGCCCCCACGGGCACGAGCGAGCCGCCGTACGTCAGAATGTCCGCGGCCTGGAGGACGGGATAGTTAAAGAGCCCAGCGTTGGGGGATAGGCCGGCCTCTATCTTTTCCTTGTAGGCGACGCCCTTTTCGAGGTGACTCGTGGGGATCAGGTTGAAGAAGATCCACATCAGCTCCGTCACCTCCGGCACGTCGCTCTGCACGAATAGGGCCGCCTCGTCCGGATCGAAGCCGAGCGCGAGGTAGTCCAGCGCCACGTCGAAGGTGTGCTGGCGGAGCTGCTCCGCATCCTGCACTGTCGTCAGCGCGTGGTAGTTGACGATGAAGTAGTAGGCCTCGTGCTTCTGGTGCAGGTCGATGTGTTGCCGGATGGCACCGAAATAGTTGCCCAGGTGCAGGCGGCCGGAGGGCTGGATGCCGGACACGACCACGGGGTCGGCGGCGGTCTCGGGCTCCGTGGTGGAGGCGGATTCAGTGACTTCCATAGAGGAGGGAAGAGGAATGAAACAGAAAGGCGGCTACGCCGAGGCGCCTTCAAGGCGGCGATGGAGGGCCGACAAGGCGTTGAGGCGGTCCTGGCTGTTGCTCTTGACCGCTTCGAGCACG
This sequence comes from uncultured Bacteroidota bacterium, assembly GCA_913055845.1. Taxonomy (GTDB): domain Bacteria; phylum Bacteroidota; class Rhodothermia; order Rhodothermales; family Salinibacteraceae; genus Salinibacter. The sequence continues at coordinate 1,308 of CAJXKO010000057.1, forward strand.
CCCCGCGTGCGCATCTGGTGTTCCAGGTCGATCTCGGTCGCGAGGGCGTCGTTGAACTCGGTTTCGAGATCGTGAAGCTCCTCGAACAGGTCGAGCAGGCTGCCTCGGAGGGCAAAATCCTCGGGCTCCAGGTCGGTCCCGTTGGGGGGCGTGCCGCCGCAACTGAGCACGGTTTCCGACAGCTTGCCCACGTCGGTCCGCGCAGTTTTGAGTAGCCGCTCCAGGACGCCCACGACCCGCTCGTCGTCGCAGTGCCGGATGGCGGCGCCGTAGTGGTGGTTGAGCTCAATGTGTTGTTGAATTAGGGGCGTGAGGTGCTCCACTGTTTCGGACCGGCTCATCGTTTTGCCGGCCCAGCCGCGGTTGAGGAGAAACTCCTTGATCGGGTTCGGCATGGGGCGCTGAAGAGGGTGGTCAAAAGAACGCGTAATCGTACCGTCGAGTCGGGGGGAAGTTTGGTTTGCGACTGGGGGCGTAGGGGCGTTTACGGGGGGGCGGTGATATAGTAGCGGTCCAGTTACAGAAGGCCGTCGGCGGCCACCCGCATGGCTTGGCGAAGGGCCGCGGCTTTGTCACGGGTTTCCTCGTACTCGCGGGCTGGATCGCTGTCCGCCACGATGCCCGCTCCTGCCTGCACGTATGCCGTCTCGTCGGTGACAACCATGGTCCGGATGGTGATGCAGGTGTCGAGCGTGCCGGAGAAATCGACGTATCCGACGGCCCCGGCGTAGATTCCGCGGCGCGAAGGCTCGAGCGTGTCGATAATTTCCATCGCCCGCACCTTCGGGGCCCCACTCACCGTGCCGGCTGGGAAGCACGCTGCCAGCACATCCATGGGGCCTTCGTCGTCGGCTAGCCTGCCGGTGACCGACGAGACGATGTGCATGACGTGGGAATAACGCTCGATGTAGGCGTAGCGGTCCACCTCAACGCTTTCGTACTCGCACACGCGGCCGAGATCGTTGCGGCCGAGGTCCACGAGCATTAGGTGCTCGGCCCGCTCCTTGTCGTCGCCCAGCAACTCGTCGGCAAGCGCTTCGTCTTCGGCCTCGTCCTCGCCTCGGGGACGCGTTCCGGCAATGGGGAGCACCTCGGCCCGACCGTCCTCGGCCCGCACCAACACCTCTGGCGACGAGCCCACAAGCGCCAGGTCGTCTAGGTCGAGGTAGAACAGGTAGGGCGAGGGATTGACCTGCCGCAAGGCCCGGTACAGATTGAAGCGGTCGCCCCGGAACGATGTCCCGAATCGCTGCGACAGCACGACCTGAAAGATGTCACCCTTCTGAATGTGCGCCTTCGCCGTCCGCACGGCGTTCTCGAAGACGGGGCGTTCGACGTTCGAGACGAGATCGTCCTGCGTCCACTCTACGGACGCCGGGGGAGGAGCGGACTGTTTTAGGTCGGCCTCCAGGGTGTCGAGACGGGTTTGGGCGTGTTTGTAAGCGGCTCGCAGATCGGTCTCGGGGTCCACGAACACGTTGGCCATGAGCACGAGTTGGTGTCGCACATGGTCGAAGGCGGCGACCGTGTCGTAGAAGCACCACACGGCGTCCGGCAGGCCCAGGTCATCGGGCGGGGCGTCGGGGAGGTCTTCCACGAGGCGTACGGCATCGTACCCCAGGTAGCCCACTGCTCCCCCCCGCAGACGGGGCAGGTCCGGAAGTTTAACCTCTTCGTATCGATTGAGATACGCATCGAGCACGTCGAAGATGGTGCCGGACGGAGTGGGCAGGTTCGCTTCGGGGGCCGGAGTGCGCCGTTCATCCACTGTTACTTGGGCCCCAAAGTCGTGGGCGGTGAGCACGCGGTATGGGGTGCGGCCCAGAAAGGAGTAACGGGCCAGCTTTTCGCCACCCTCAACACTCTCGAACAGAAAGCTGTACGTCGCTTCCTGTCGCAGCGCCAGGTACGCCGATACGGGGGTGAGTAGGTCGGCGCTCCGGCGCGTGTGCACCGGTACGATGAGGCGGGAGGCCCCTTGGGATCGGGCCGTCTGGACCTGAGAGCGAAATTCGTCGAACGTCATGAAGAGAGGGGCGAGCGTAAACGAACAGACCAAAATACAAAACCCGCCACCAGCAAGCCGGTAGCGGGTCGAGAGCCTTCTACGAAAAGCGCATGCACGTCATCGGGCACGCAGGGGGCTCAAGACCCGTGAGGCGGGCCACCACTGCCACCATCCCTGCAATGTAACGTTGACTGCGCAGATCATATCACTTTAGTGTAGCGGACAGGTGCATCGACCGCAATATGCATGGTTTGAAATTCGATTGGAGGCACCCCTCCGTTCCTGGCTCGACGGAGGAACCAGCAGGGGCGTCGGGTTTAGGGTTGAACGGTAGGCACACATGAACCCTCCACGCTGTCCTATCGATAGGACAACCTTACTACCCCGGTTCACAGCTGTTCCTCCCGAGGTCCCCTCCTTTCTGCTGGAACTCCTGGCTGGCATCCAGAATGCCTTCCGTACACTTTCTCGTTCACAAGCATACCGCTTATGTCCGTCGATCGCGTAATACGCTTCGTCCCTCTTTTTGCCGTCTGTACTGCCCTGGCACTTGTCCTGGTGGGGGCGGGGGAGACCCACATTGGAAACACACACTCTCCTGCTGAGACGACCCCTCCAGCGCCCGTGGATGAATTGGGGGACACGGCCGATCAGTGCCAGTTGGATACATCGAAGGCCCCTGTGGAGAATAACGGGGCCGGGCTGGTCAACTTTCAGGACATTACCAAGGGAAGTGCAGGCTCGGGCGTGACGGTGATAGAGTACTTTGACCCCAACTGTCCGCACTGCAAAGACTTCCACCAGACCATGAAGACGGTCGTGGAGGCCCACAGCGAGGACGTGCGGTTCGTGTTTAAGCCGTTCCCGCTCCGCCGATCATCGCTTCCTGAAATTCAGGCTCTTTACGTGGCTGCTCAATCGGGCAAGTTCAGCGAGATGCTGGATGCGCAGTACGCTCGACAGAACCGGAGTGGCATCTCAATGCAGGATCTCCGCGCCATTGCCACAGAGATTGGAATGGAGCCGGATGTGCTGAGCAGTCGAGTGAAGCAGGATAAGTACCGGGCCCAAGTGCTCCAGCAGCGAAAGAAGGCGGTGAGCATTGGGGTCGACAGCACGCCGACGGTTCTTGTCAACGGGCATTTCGTGCAGACGCGAACCCAGGAGTGTATGAACTCCTTCATTGAGCAGGCGCAGGCGGGAACCCTCGGCGCCTCCGCGTCCAAGTAGCCCGATGCTGCCCTCCCGGTGAGATCTAAGAGGCGCGCCGATCTGCTCGCCCTCGCAGTGCGGACCCGTCGGCTTGGTGACGACGAGATCTTGGGTGAACCATTGGCACGAAACGAGGTGGCCCCCAGCCATGTCCTCGGAGGCTTTGAGCATGCTGCGGGACCCCAGCGCACTGGCCTTTTTTCACGAAGGGACCCTCCGCCGTGCCAATGTTTGCCACGAAGGTTCTGAGTCTGCTCATTCATCCGTTGGTTCTGGGGATGCTCCTCGTGGGAGGAGGGAGCCTCCTCTGGGGATGGCATCGCAGTGGCGCTGTTGTCCTGGTAGGAGGGATTCTGGTGCTCTGGATTCCGGCAACGCCTGTTACTTCCGACTGGCTTCAGGGCACCCTCGAGTCCCGATATCCGCCGAGGCCTGTGGCCGCCACGCCTTCGGCGGGGGCCATCGTCGTGCTCGGAGGCTCCGTGGGCGCCCCGCGGCCGCCCCGAGTGCATCCGGATCTCCAGGACGCATCCGACCGGGTGTGGCACGCAGCGCGGCTCTACCACGCTGGCAAGGCACCACTCATCATTGCGAGCGGCGGTGCGTTGCCGTGGAGGGATCAGCAATACAGCGAGGCGTCAGTCATACAAACCCTCCTCGAAAGCTGGGGGGTGCCGCCCGACTCCGTACTGTTGGAGCCTGGAAGCGCCAACACATACCAGAATGCGACGAACACGGCAACCCTGATCGGGAAAAAGGGCATCGATCGGGTTCTGCTCGTCACGTCGGCACTGCACATGCGCCGCGCATTGGCCACGTTTCGGGAGGCTGGTATTCGGGCGCGCCCCGCCGCCACCGATTACCAGGTGATCGACACCCGCCGTACGGCGCTCGATATTGTGCCCAGCGCCGAGGCCCTCGCCGGTTCGACCGCTGCCATTCGGGAGTACGTGGGGTATCTGGTGTACGCGTGGCGGGGGTGGATCGACCCCGGTGGGTCTGCACGAGTGCTTGGTTCAAAACGTCGCTCCAGACCCGGTCTGGGGCCTTCCGGGCCGCCCGGACGATGGGCTCCACACGAGCAAAGCGCTGTGACCGCGGGGAACGAGGACCGGTGGTCATGTCCTTACGGTGCTGATGCAGTATACCAAGCCTGGAGCGACAAAGATAGGGAGAGACTCCGAGGGGAGAAGCTTCAAGAGTTGAGTAAAGCAGGCCTGCAGGTCCACTAGGGGAAGCATGGCCCCGGTGGAAGAATCAACGGGCCTTCTTGGTTTGGGTCTGTCGTTCGTGGGGCGTAGCTTGGGGATTCCGCTCTGCAATTTGCCACCCACCGACGCGCCGTCGTGGAGCCTAATCGTCTCATCTTGTTCTACCGCTTCGGGGTTGCCCTTGTGCTTGGTCTCTTCATGGGGCTTCAGCGTGAGTACGCGTACCGGGGCAATCGGGAAGGAGACGGCGAATTAATCGCCGGGGCTCGAACCTTTCCGATCATTGCGCTTCTTGGGGCGGCATCGGCCCTTGCGGCCACCGAGCTTGGGGAAGCCTGGCCGTTCGCAATGACTGTTATTGCAGTGGGGGTTTTGCTCGCAGTGGGTCACTTTTGGCAGTCTCAGGAGCGGGACACGGGGCTCACGACCGAGATGGCCGCCCTCGTGGCATTCTTCACCGGTGCGCTCTGTTACTGGGGATATCTCCGGCTTGGGGCCGCCTTGGGGGTGGGAACAGCGGTGCTACTCTCCCTGAAGGTGCAGACCCATTCGCTTGCACGTACTCTCGACTCGGAGGACGTCTACGCGACCCTCAAGTTTGCGGTCATCACCGTCATTGTCCTGCCTCTGTTGCCACAGCAGAGCTACGGCCCGCCGCCCTTCGACGTGGTGGTGCCGTACAACGTGTGGCTGATGGTCGTCTTGATTTCCGGGATCAGTTTCTTGGGCTATGTCCTGATTAAGGTGGTGGGCCCGCACCGGGGAATTGGCCTCACGGGCATCCTGGGCGGCCTAGCGTCCAGCACGGCGGTTACGCTCAGTGTGGCGGAGCGGAGCCGGGACAGTCGGGGCTTGGAGCGGCCCTTTGCACTCGCTCTCATGCTGGCCTGGGCCATCATGTTCGTTCGTGTCATCGTGGAAGTGGCGGTAATCAATCCACCGCTGCTCACCACGGTCTGGTTGCCCGTGCTGGCGGTGTTTCTGGCAAGTCTGGCCTACTGTGGGTACCTTTATGGCGTCCATCCCAGCGACGAGCACGATGAGCCCCAGACGGTCCGCAACCCCTTTCGCCTTGGTCCGGCCATCACGTTTGGCCTCCTGTACGCCGTCATCCTTGTCCTCTCGAGCTGGGCACAGGCCTACTTTGGAGATGCCGGGGTGTACCTGTCGAGCGTAGTGGCGGGGCTGGCAGACGTGGACGCGATTACACTCTCGATGGCGCGGCTGCACGAGAAGGGAGACCTGGAGGCGCGCACCGCCGCCCGCGCCATTGTGATCGCGGCGGCCGCAAACACCGTGTTGAAGGGGGGCATCGTGGCCCTCACCGGCACGCGCAGCTTGCGCCGCGTCGTGGTGCCAGGGGTGGTGATTATCGTCGGGGTCTCGGCCGGGGTCGTTTTCCTAATTTGATGAACAGCGGTTGCTCCTTTGGGTCCGATGTGCGTTTTCCGTCGTGGGCGAATTGTTCGGTTCGTGGGGATATGGATGCTGGGGGTTTTGAGTGTGCTGGTCCTGGGGGCATCTGGCACTGTGGCACAGCCAACTGAGGGATCCCGCGACACCACTGTGGTTTGGCACGAGGATGCCTGGACCCTGATGGTCGATCAGGGGGGTGTACGGATTCATTACATCTACTATCCCGAAGCGGACGCTGAACACGACGGCGTTGTGCTCCGCCTCATCAACGACAACGAGACGCCTGTCCGGTACGCGTTCACACTCATCTTCCGGGCCCCCGCCGCGGAGACCACCACGACCGTCCGGGGGCGTCTCGAGCCGGGAGCGTTGAAGACAGGCGACGAAGCCGGGCTCTTCTGGGTACCGTTCCGGGGCGCGGATCACTCCCTCGGAGAGATCGGCATCCGAGGGCTCGATGTATGGCCGGTGCGGGAGCCGCGCGGGAGCTAGTAGGCGTAGGTCTCGGCCTCTACGTTGAGGATGTTCTTAACTTTCTTCACGCCGGGGGCGGACCAGACAGCCTGTTCAACGTTGTTGCGCTCGGTCCACGACTGCACCGTCCCCTTCAAGGTAACGGTGCCGTCGTCCACTGTAATTTTGAGCTGGTCGACCTCCTCGCCGACCTGGCGCTCCAGGGCGTTTCGAATGCGTTCGCGCACGTCGCCGGGCATAGGGCGGGCACGGACGTTGAGCTTGTTGCTCACGCCCCGTACGCCCGTGAGGAACCGCACGGCTTGCTCGGCCCGCTTGCGCTGGTAATTCCAGTTGACCGTCCCGTCGAGCGTGACCCAGCCGTCATCCACCGTCACCTTGATGTCATCCGCGGGGAGCTGGGTGTGCCAGTTGATGGCCCGGACGGCGGCCTTGGTGATGTCGGTGTCCGAGCGCTCAAATTTGTTGGGCAGTCGCACAGTGAGGTCGTTCGCGACCCCCCGCACGCCCGCCACCCGAAAGGCCGCCCGCTCCGCGCTCTGCTTCTGAGCGTAGCTCGAGACGTGACCGGTCAGCGTCACTACGCCGTCCGAGACGGCGACACCGATGTTGTCGGCATCGATGCTCGAGGTCCAGTCTAATTCGTCAAGAACGTGTGTTCGGAGGCTCTTGTCTTCTCTTCGCATTGTCATGGCATTGAGGGGGAATGGACAACGGGAAGAGAAAAGCGCCCCGGGACCTCTCCGGAGCGGCCGGGGCGCGTGGTGTGGGCCGCTGCCTCCCTAATTGATTTCAATGTGCTTCGGGCGGCTTGCTTCGCTCTTGGGCAATTCGACGGTGAGCACTCCGTTTCGGAAATGGGCCTCGATCTGATCTTCCTCGATCGAGGCAGGTAGCTGCACCGAGCGGTAGAAGGAGCCGAAGTAGCGTTCGCTGTGGACGCTGTCCTCATCTTCGTGGGTCGACTCCTCGTGTCGCTCGCCGCTCACCATCAGGTGGTTGTCGTCCATGCGGATCTTGATGTCGGATTTGGACAGGCCCGGTAGGTCCATTTGCAGATGATACGCGTCGTCGGTTTCAGTCAGGTCCATTCGGGGTGTCCAGACGGCGGACGCCGCCATTTCGTCCTCGCCTTCCCAATTGGTGGAGGGGGCAAAGACCGAGTCGAGCATGCGTCGGACATCGCCGCTCAGGTCGAGCGGGCTGCGTCGGGAACGGGTACGTGTGAGGGTAGCCATGAGTCTATGGGGGGTAGAGTGAACAGTACGATGAGGGAGATGCCCAGTGCGAGGCATCGTGCGGTCTTAGTAGCGGAGCAGGGCCGCGACCGGCCCGTGTTCGGGGACATCATGTTCGTCGACGACGTACACCGTCCCGCCGGACCGTAGCGTCCGCACGGCGGCGGCATTCAGAAACTCCAGGTCGCCGCGGGCGCGTTCGGAATGGATCTCCACGCTGTGCTTGTCGTCGTCGAATCGGCCCCACACCAAGGGCGCCTCTGCCACGAACAGGGTGTCCACGCGTCCTTCTGTGGCGGCCAGGAGCGACGTTCCCGGGTTGGCGGCCGTTTGGTCCGGATTGGCGTGGAACTGATCGCGGGCGGTCCGGCGGTCGTCGTCGAAGTGAGGGCGAATCAGTCCCCAAGCACGATCGTGGAGTTCATCGGCGTCCCAGTCCCGCGATTCCGGCTCGATCACGGATTCCTCGATGGCCGCGTCGAGCAGGTGCTGGTACTTGTTGACCTGCCGGTACAGCCCCCGAAGCTCTTCGACGCCGGCAAGAAGGAGGGGCGGTGGGGTGCGGCGCTTGTCCAGCACGTCTCGGACTTGGTTGTCCAGGGCCCGGAAGAAGCGAAGGACGCCTTCTTTCACGTACCGTTTGTCGCCGGCGTCCTCGTGCCCGTAAAAGATGGCCGAACGTCGCCCCCGTTTGCCAGACCCCGGTGGGGTTTTGGTGTGGTACCGGAGCGATTGAATGTGGTCGTCGAACTGCAGTACGTCGTCGAGCGACGTAGGGCCTTCCGGAAGCGGCACGTGTTCGATCTGGTAGCGGGATCCTCGAAACAATGCCGCTCCGCCCGCCGAGAGTCCCAGGACGTAAAAGGTGCCATCGGGCTCCAGATGCCGCCACAGCGGCCGCACGTGCATCTGGGCGTCTACTTCCGAGAAGGCGGACGGGGCAAAGGGAAGACGGAAAACCGTGTGGGTGTCGGGCGCCAGAAACAGATTGATCCCGTCCAGGTCGCCCTCCCAAAATTCTCGGGCGCTGTGCAGGCTCTCGGCCGGAGCGAGCAACGCCTCCGTTTCAGCCGCCGAAAGTCCCGCGGTCGGGCCGGAATCCCGCACAGCATCGAGCAGAGTGCGTAGCCGGGCGCGATTTGTCGAGCGTTCGTTCCAGGGACGGAGGACCGGCATGGAGATCGACGCCCAGGGTCCAGCGTCTGCGTCGAGCAGGGAAAGGGTGGTGGCACGGAGATTTGCGGAGCCGACGGTCGTGATCTGCGGCATGGCTGTGGGGCATCGGTGGGACTATTTGGGTGTGCCCGCAATCGCTGCTCTGCGGCCGTGAGTTCAGCGTGTGCGAACGCCCGCACTGGGATGGTGCACCTCAAAAGTTACGGTCAACCAGCAGAGGGGCCCATCGCCAATGCCGCCAATTGGAATCGGGAACTTCCGTCTCCTGAGGTCCGAAAATTTCTTTCGTGGAGAGAGAAGTGTAAGTTTGTGCAGACGTAATTCAAGGTGCGCCGGATCGGTCGGTCGCCAAAGAGCGCAACTGCTGACTGGTACTTTCCGGTATGCTGGTGGGGTGAATGCTTCTTGGAGACCGGTGCGGGGGGCGTCGAAGGGCAAACCCGCCGCCGGTTTTCTAGTTATAGATGATGTTCACGCGGTTTCCAGCTCGGAAGCTGCGGATCGTTGTTCGTCGAACAAGCCGTCTGCTCACCGTGAGTGCCCCTGATACGATGCCGGAAACGGCCCCCGCGCCGCCCGCCGACGCGGATCCAACGCTCCAGGACGAAATTGAGAAGCGGCGGACCTTCGCCATCATCAGCCACCCGGACGCCGGGAAAACCACCCTCACGGAAAAATTGCTACTGAAGGGCGGAGCAATCCACGAGGCGGGGGAGATCAAGGCCCGCAAGGCCGATCGTTTCGCGATGAGTGACTGGATGACGATGGAGAAAGAGCGGGGGATTAGTGTCACTTCCTCCGTCATGAAGTTTCCGTATCGGGGCTACGAGTTAAATTTGCTCGATACCCCGGGCCACCGTGACTTCTCGGAGGATACGTACCGCGTGCTCACGGCGGTCGACAGCGTGATCATGGTGCTCGACAACGCGAGCGGTGTGGAGCAACAGACAGAAAAACTGATGGAGGTGTGTCGGATGCAGGACACCCCCATCATCACGTTTGTAAACAAGATGGACCGGCACGGCCTGCCGCCGCTCGACATTCTGGAAGACATTGAAGAGACGCTCGACTTGGAGACCGTGCCGCTCTCCTGGCCCATCGGCATGGGCAACCGCTTCCGGGGTACCTACAACCTGTACCGCGACGAGCTGCACCTCTTCTCCCACGCCGATATGGAGGGGGAGCACGAGCGCCTGCCCATCGCCGACCTCGACGATCCACAACTGGACGAAGTCCTCGGCGACCAGGCCGACGATCTGCGCTTCGACGTAGAACTAGTCCGCGAGGCGGGGGACGAACTGGACCTGGAGGCGTACCTCGACGGCAAGCAGACCCCGGTCTTCTTCGGCAGCGCCCTCAGCAATTTCGGGGTGGGGGACATGTTCGACACCTTCGTGGAAATCGCTCCGCCGCCCCAGCCCCGTCCCACGGTTTCTCGGGAGGTCTCGCCCTACGAGGACGAATTCACGGGCGTGGCCTTCAAGATTCAGGCGAATATGGACCCCAAGCACCACGACCGCATGGCGTTTGTGCGGGTCTGCTCGGGAACGTTCGAGAAGGGCATGGAGGTCATTCATCACCGCACCGGGCAGACGATGCGCCTGAACAACGCCACCACCTTCATGGCGCAGGACCGAGAGGGCGTGGACACGGCCTATCCCGGCGACATCATCGGCATCATGAGTCACGGGCGGGTCAAGATTGGCGACAGCTTCTCGGAGAGCGAGCCCCTCCACTTCACCGGCGTGCCCAGCTTTGCGCCGGAGCACTTCCGCAAGGTGCGGCTCGACGACCCGTTCCGGTCCAAGCACCTGGGCAAAGGGCTGAAGCAACTGAGCGAGGAGGGCGCAATTCAGGCGTTCCGGCCGCTGCGTGGCAACGACTACATCCTGGGGGCCGTAGGGGAGCTGCAGTTCGACGTGACCCTCGACCGGCTCGACGACGAGTACAACGTGGATGCTCACCTCACGGGTGTGCCGTACACCTGCTGCCGCTGGGTGGATGGGCCGGCGGAAGACCTGGAAGACTTCGAGGCACAGAACATGGATAGCCTCTTCCGCGATGCGGACGGGGACCTGGCATACCTGGCACTCAGTGAGTTTCGGCTGGAGCGCACCATGGACAACTGGCCCCGCATTACCTTTGCCTCAACCAAGCAACACACCGCGGAAGAGTAGTGTCCAGCATGAAGGCCATGGCGACCGCGGCGGACATCGTTCCTTCGAATGAACGCACCTCGCTCGTCTCCCGACGACAGAGATTAATCGGTTGGTGTGTCCGTGACAGACCCGCTTCTCATCGGTGGTGTCGTCATCGCGTGCTTTGTAGCGTTCAACATCGGAGGCTCCACGACGGGGCCTGCGTTCGGGCCCGCGGTGGGGGCCGATGTGGTCACGAAAACGACCGCCGGGGTCCTCATGTCAGTGTCCTTTTTCGTGGGCGCCTACACGATCGGGCGGCGTGTGGTCGATACGCTGGGCCGTGAGCTCCTGCACGACCCGTCGGTCTTCACGTTAGAGTCGAGTATCATCGTCTTGTTTTTTATCGGGGGAGCACTCCTCATAGGCAACCTGTCCGGGGCGCCGGCGTCCACCTCCATGACCGCCGTAGGGGCCATCATAGGTCTCGGCCTCGCCGCGGGTGAACTCAACCTTGCCGTGGTCGGAGAAATTCTGGCGTGGTGGCTTCTGTCACCGATCATCGGATTCTGGATGGCGGTCATGATCGGGCGCTACTGGTATCGCCAGCTTGACCGCCTCATCGCCATTGAGCAGTCCGAGGGCCCTCTGGTGACGGTAGAACAGGCGGGCGGGGTGCCGCGACCCACGCTTGGGCCCAACACGACGCGTCGCGAGTTTGTGGGCACGGTCGTCTTGATCGCGATCGGGTGTCTCATGGCCTTTAGCTCGGGGACTAGTAACATCGCCAACGCCATTGCCCCACTCGTGGGCAGTGGCGCGCTGGCCATGAATCCCGGCATCCTCATCGGATCGGCGGCGGTGGCGGTGGGAGCCCTCACCATTGCTCGGCGTACGATGGAAACCCTGGGCAACGACATTACGGATCTCCCCCTCACCGCCGCCATTGTTGTTGCCCTCCTGAGCTCCGCCATTGTCACCCTCTTGTCCCTGCTCGGCATTCCCGCCAGCTTCGTCGTGGTGGCCACGGTCTGCATCGTAGGCCTCGGCTGGGGGCGGTCTACACACGCCGTGTCGGTGGCCGAGGCCGTGCGGGGCGAGGTATCCCCTCAGGTGTCGCTCGACGCACTGGTACAGGATCGCGGTGCCCCCACGGTGGGGGCGCCCGCCCGCGGCACGGGGGCGGAACCCCCCGCCCAGGCAGACCTCTTCGATCCCGGAACCACTGTGCGAGTGATCCTGATGCAGAACGTGGTGCCCCTCCTGGCCACCGTGGGCTCGTACCTGACCTTTCTGTCCCTTACCATGCTGTGACGACGGCCGGAGAGCGGCTTTCGTGTTCACCTCGATGAAGAGTCTCGGCACATCCCCTGACCGATGCAACTCGAAGGACGACAGACGCAATTTTATATCGATCTGGTCTACGGAATCGGCTTTGCGGCCGGCTTTGGGTATCTGCTGATCGATCTTGATCCCCGGGTGGTTGCGTTCCAGGGCGGGCTCGTGTTTGGGTACTTCCTGCGCGTGTGGGAGAAGATGACCGTCTACGAGCGCATCCTGCACGAGGAGGTTGCGGCGGAGGCCGAGGCGGTCGTCGCCGAAGAGGCAGAGGAAGTGGTTGCCGATGAGGTGACGGCGGAAGTCGGCGACCGGTTCGACGAAGAACTCGACGAACGCGTGGCCGAAGAGGTCGAGGAGCAAATGGACGAGCCCTCACCCGCGCAGCGCGGCCGTCGACAGCGCTGATTCTGGCCACCCCCTCGCCTGATCGCGGGGAATATGCCCCCCTTCTGTGTCCCAAATGACCAGCCCTTCAATGTCTATTGACCGTCGCCAATTCGTTCAGGCCTGCTCCAGCGTGGGACTTTCCGGCCTCTTCCCCGGGGCCCTCTACGCACAGGTTGCGGACGAGGAGGGGGAGGGTCCCCCCATCACCACCGACCACGTTGCCGCGGCCGAGGCCATCGCCGGCCTTTCCCTCTCGCCTGACGAACGGTCGCTGTTGGTGGAGAACCTCAACGAGAACCTGAACCAGTACGAGGCCCTCCGGGCACAGGAGCTGCCCAACGCACGGGCCCCGGCCTCCACGTTCGATCCTCGGCGTGGCGGCGCAACAATCCCGGAGGTCTCCGCCACCGCCGACGGAGCGGAGGTTGCACTGCCATCTCTGGATCGTCCGGGGACTCCCGAGGATCGGGCGTTCGCGTCCCTCCCGGAACTGGCGCACCTGCTACGGACCCGCAAAGTCACGAGCGTGGAGCTCACGGAGTTGTATCTGGAGCGGCTGCGGCGCTACGACGACGATCTGCACGCCGTGATCACGTACACCGAGGAGCGTGCCTTGGACGCTGCGCGGCAGGCGGACAAAGAACTGGACGCGGGCGAGTGGCGCGGGCCCCTGCACGGCATGCCGTACGGGGCCAAGGACCTGCTGGCGGTGGAGGGCTACAAGACCACCTGGGGGGCAATCCCGTATCAGGAGCAGCAGATCGACGAGACCGCCACGGCCCTCCAAAAGCTCGACGACGCTGGGGCTGTACTCGTGGCTAAGTTGTCGCTTGGCGCACTGGCATGGGGCGACGTGTGGTACGACGCCACCACCAAAAACCCCTGGAATCTCGATCAGGGCTCCAGCGGCTCGTCGGCGGGGCCGGCCGCGGCGGTGGCCGCCGGGTGTGTCCCCTTCGCCATTGGGTCCGAAACCCTGGGGTCCATCGTGTCGCCGTCTACCCGCTGCGGCGTTACGGGCCACCGGCCGACCTTCGGAACTGTGAGCCGGCACGGTGCCATGGCCCTCTCGTGGACTATGGACAAGCTCGGGCCCATCGCCCGGTCGGCCCTCGACTGCGCCCTCGTCTACGATGTCCTCCGGGGAGCGGACCCGAAGGACCCGTCCACGGTCGACGCGCCGTTCCCATTTGCGGCCGACCAGCCGGTGGATGCGTTCCGCGTGGGATACCTCGAAAGTGCGTTCGAGGAAGATTACGATAACAAGGCCGCCGACCAAGAAACGCTCGCCGTGCTCCGCAACCTCGGGGTGGACCTGGTGCCGGTGGCGTGGGAGACCGATGTGCCGGTGGCCGCTCTCCTCAACACGCTCGACGTGGAGGCCGCCGCGGCGTTCGACGAACTTACGCGCTCGGGGGGCACCGACGACATGGTGCGACAGGGCGAGAACACATGGCCCAATGTCTTTCGCACCGCCCGCTTTGTCCCCGCCGTGGAGCACGTACAAATGAGCCGCCTGCGCGTAGACCTCATGGAGCAGGCGCACGACACGATTCAGGACCTCGACGTGCTGGTGAGCCCTAGCTTTGGCGGCAATACGCTCGGTATTACGAATCTGACGGGGCACCCATGCGTCTGTCTCCCCAATGCGCTCCGGCCGGTGGAGGAGGGACCCGACGTGCGCCGACAACCTGGTAGCATCAGCCTCGTAGCGCCGTTGTATCAGGACCACAAAGCACTCCGCCTCGCCCATGCGGTGCAACAGGAAACCGACATCCACACCCGCCGCCCGCCTATTCGCTGACTGGGTTTGTAATCGGAATTTGGCGTCCATGCGCTTTCGCATCATCCGTCCCTCCGCCGACACCTTATCGCCACCACTATGCGTATCGTCTCGCTTCTTCCGGCCGCTACCGAGTGGATTAGCGTATTCGGGCAGCAGGAGGCCCTCGTGGGCCGCTCGCACGAGTGTGACTACCCTGAAAGCGTCCAAGACGTCCCGGTCGTCACGGAGGCGACCTACGCGTCGGAGGGCGACTCAACGGCCATCGACAACGCGGTGCAGGAGCAGTTGCGGCAGGGCCTCAGCTTATACGACGTAGACCTGGAGCGCCTGCGGGCCTTGGAGCCCGACCTCATTGTCACGCAGGATCAGTGCGAGGTGTGTGCAGTGAGCCTGCCAGAGCTGGAGGCACAGCTCGGCGATTGGACAGGCGGGGCTCCACGGGTGGTGTCAATGCAGCCTCAGACGCTGAAGGAGGTCCTTGATGAGGCTCTGCGGCTCGCCCGTACCATGGATGTGCTCGACTCGGCCATGGAGGTCATTGCCAACCTGGAAACGGGCCTTCGGGTCCTGCGGGACGAGATTGGGGTGGATCGCACGACCAATCCTCAGTCGCTCCCTTCCGTGGCCTGTGTGGAGTGGCTGGAGCCACTCATGGTGGCCGGCCACTGGATGCCCGACGTCGTAGAGATGGCAGGGGGGCGCCCGGTTCTCGGCGACCCTGGAGAGCCTACCGAACCGGTGGCATGGACGACTCTGCGCGATGCAGACCCGGACGTAATGGCCCTGATGCCGTGTGGCTTCTCGGTCGAGGAAACTCGTCGGGATCTTCACTACCTCACAGAGCGACCGGGATGGAACGACCTTGCCTCGGTCCAGAGCCAGCGAGTGGCTCTGCTCGACGGTAACGCGTACTTCAACCGACCGGGGCCGCGGCTCTACCGGGCCATCGAAGTGCTCGCATCAGTGCTTCACCCTGAGGCGGTGGCCCCCGAACCCCCGGTCGCTACCTGGGAGCGGCGCTGGGGACCTGCCCCCGACGCGTCCCCCGCGTAGCGGTCCGAAACAGGATTCCCCGGCCCTGAACCAGAGTGCATTGGGCTCGGTATGTAGAGCCGTGCTCTGGGGCGTCCTCATCGCTCCCGCGCACTCGCGACCTCTCACCATCCGCTCGACCGACGACCGTATATGAAACGTTCGGAATTTAGCTACGACATCCCCGAAGAGCTCGTCGCCGAATACCCGGCCGATCCTCGCGATTCCTGCCGAATGATGGTCGTCGATCGGGCCTCTCACAGCCTCGATCACGGCAAACGCTTTCACGACCTCCCCGACTACTTTTCGGAAGGAGACGTTCTCGTCGTCAACGACACCAAGGTGTACCCGGCCCGTCTGTACGGGCAGAAGAAGAAAACTGGGGCCGACATTGAGGTCTTTCTTCTCCGCGAACTGAACCCCGAGAGTCGGCTTTGGGACGTGGTGGTGGATCCCGCCCGCAAGATCCGCATCGGCAATAAGCTCTATTTTGACGACGACCTGAGTGCGGAGGTCATCGATAACACGACCTCCCGCGGACGCACTATTCGCTTCTCGTTCGACGACGTGAACGAGGCGCTGTACCAGAAAATCCGCGACCTTGGCGAGACTCCTCTTCCTGAGTACATCGACCGCGAGGTAGAAGACGAGGATCGTCAGCGGTACCAGACCATCTTTGCCGAGGAGCGGGGCGCCGTGGCCGCACCGAAAGCCGCCCTGCACTTTACAGACGACCTTGTAGACCGGCTCCAGGAGAAGGGAGTGAAAGTGGTGCCTATTACGCTCCACATTGGTCGGGGCAAGTTCAAGCCCGTAGGGGTGGAAGACCTCTCCAAACACCGCATGGATTCGGAGGAGTATCACATTCCAGAGGAGACGGCCAAGGCTGTGAACCGGGCCCTACAGTCCGACGAGAATACCGTCACGGCTTGTGGCACCACCGTGGTGCGGGCGCTGGAGTCGAGCCTCTCGGCCGATGAGAGCCTCAAGCCGGATCATAGCTGGACAGACCTGTTCGTTTATCCGGAGTACGAGTTCAAGATCGTGGAGCGCCTGATCACGAACTTCCACCGGCCAGAAAGTACTCTCATGATGATGGCGGCCGCTTTTGCCGGATACGATTTTCTGTTTGAGGCCTACGAGGAAGCCTTCGAGGAAGAATACGACCTCTATGCCTTCGGCGACGCCATGTTTATCAAATAGCGATTCCGGCCCACTCGCCTGTCTCAGCCATCGGTTCTTGGTGTCATGAACGGTCCTGATTCCGCTTCCGCCCCGGCCGACGTGGCGGTCTTGGTGCCGGCGGGAGGGGAGGGACGGCGGATGGGAGGCACGCCCAAGCAGTTTCGTACGCTCGGGGAGCGTCCCCTGCTGATACAGATACTGTTGCTCTTTGAGCAACACCCATCTGTCGGCCACGTGGTGGTAGCGGCGCCGGCGGGGCGAGTGGAGGCGGTTACCGACCGGCTCCGTGTAGAGGGACTTGGCACGCTGACGGCGGTGGTGGAGGGAGGCGACAGCCGCCAGGCCTCTGTCCGGCATGCCCTCCGCGCCGTGCCGGATCGGGTGGAAGTGGTACTCGTGCACGACGCCGCGCGCCCGTTCGTCTCGGTCCGGCAGGTCGGTGCTGTCATTGAGGCCGTGCGGGTTCAGGGTGCCGCCTCGCTCGCCGTTCCCGTGGCCGATACGCTGCGCCGAGGGGCGGACGACATCTTCGGGGACACGGTGTCTCGGGATGACCTGTACCAGATGCAAACCCCACAGGGGGCTCGTCGCGACTGGCTCGAAACAGCCCATCGTCGCGCCGCGGCCCGGGGGGAGAGTGCAACGGATGACGTGGCGCTCGTGCAGCGGGCCGGACACGAGGTTCGCCTCGTGCCGGGGCACCGCCGAAACTTCAAGATTACTACGCCCGAGGATTGGGCGTTGGCCCAGCAATTGTGGGCTGCGTGGCGGGACGATCCAGACCGGCTGCGCCTGTCGACGGATCCGGAGTGAGGCATTTGCGTCCGGGGTCAGTCCGCGTCCGGGGACACTGCAAGGGGCTAAGCAACGGAGCCCTCTGTTTCGTAACGGTTCTTCTCACGTTTCCCGCGAGCGGCTACTGCCATGCGGATCGGCTTTGGCTACGACGTGCATCGCTTCGAAAAGGATCGTGCCCTCATCCTGGGCGGGGTTGAGATTCCGCATGAGTGCGGCCTTGCAGGCCACTCCGATGCCGACGTGCTGCTGCACGCCGTGGCGGATGCGTTGCTCGGCGCCGCGGCGCTGGGCGACCTGGGCGCGCACTTTCCGGACACGGATGCTGAATGGGAGGGCGCCGATAGTCAAGGGCTCTTGCATCGTGTCGTGCGGCGGATCCAGGAGGATAACTATGTCCCGAACAACGTCGATGCGACGGTGCTGCTGGAGCAGCCCAAACTGCGTCCCTACGTGGATGCCATGCGGGCCAACATCGGTGACGCGCTCTCCCTTGACCGCGATCGGGTCTCGGTAAAAGCGACGACCACCGAGGGGCTTGGGTTTGTGGGGCGGGAGGAAGGCGTGGCGGCCCAGGCGGTCTGTACACTCCGCACTCCGTAGCTCTATTTTTCCATCGACCACCACAGCCCTGTGGCCTCGAGCATGCTCGATGGGGTGTCTGATTTTTTTGTCTGGATGAAGGCACTGCCGGCAGTGTGGGCCTACGTCACGCTTCTCGTGATCGCGTACGGAGAAAACGTACTCCCGCCAATTCCGGGCGACATGGTGGTGGTGTTCGCGGGGTACATGGCTGGAATCGGACAGCTACACCTCGGCGTCGTCATTCTAATTTCTACGATTGGGGGGGCTCTCGGCTTCATGAGCATGTATGCCGTGGGGTACAAGTTGGGGCGAGACGTTCTAAATCCCGACCGGCTTCAGTGGCTGCCCCGACAGGGCTTTGATCGGGCCCAGCGCTGGCTTCAGCGGTACGGGTATGGCGTGATTGCGGCCAATCGATTTCTGAGCGGCGCGCGATCGGTCATCTCGCTAACGGCGGGCATGTTTCAGATGGACGCGACCCGCACGGCGTGGTGGTGTACTGTGAGTGCGCTGGTGTGGACGGGGCTCATCAGTTACGCGGGCTACGCCGTAGGAGAGAACTGGGATCTGGTGGTGCAGTACCTCCGCACCTACGGGCGCGTGGTGCTTACCTTGTTGCTCCTGCTCGCGCTGGTCTTGGGCGTTCGGTGGTACCGGCGCCGGACGAACACTCCGTCCGAGGCGACCTCTGATCCTTCTCCATCGCCGGAGGGCGAATAACCCAATGGGACGGATAGGCTCCTCGATACAGAAACGGCGTGAACCGGCGAACATTCGTGGGAGTCAGTCGTGGCTACAACTGGATTCACATCGGCTGACGTAGCTCAACTGGTAGAGCAGCGCACTTGTAATGCGCAGGCTGGCGGTTCGAGTCCGCCCGTCAGCT
>CAJXKO010000058.1 GCA_913055845.1 uncultured Bacteroidota bacterium
GCGGGTCCGTGCCCACCCGGCGACGACTGTCCCACCCTGACCCTCGACGCGTTCCTGGAGCGCGTCCTCCGCACCAGCCCGCAGGCCCGTTCGCTCCGCCTCGCCGACGACCGGGCGGCCGCGGAACTGCTCGATGCCCGGGGGCGCCTGGAGCCGCGCCTCGTCTCGGGCTACGAGTACAAGACGCAGGCCGACAAGGACAAGCTCAACGTGCTCCGCAGTGGCCTGCGCTACCCCCTCAACCTGCCCCTGAGCCCCACGCTGAAGCTCGACTATCGGCGGGGCCTGGGGTCGAGCATTGACCCGTCGGTGGCCACGTCGCGGGGGGGAGAGACGCGCGTCGGCGTGTCGTTCTCGCCCCTGCAGGGCCTGGTCGCCAACAAGCGGCAGGCCACGCTCGACAAGGCCCGTCTGGCCCCGCGCCAGGCCCGCGCTCAGCAGGCGAAGGAGCGGAATGCGTTGCTCCGCGATGCGACCCATGCCTTTTGGGCGTGGGTGGAAGCCCGCCGCACGCTCGGGGTCACCCGTGACCTGCTTCGGCTCGCCCAGCGCCGGCAGGCCCTCGTCACCCGTCGCGCCCGTGCCGGAGAGGTGCCGGCCATCGACAGCGTGGAAGCCGCGCAGATTACGGCCCGTCGGCGGGGCACGCTGGCCGACGCCGTGCGCGCCGCCCGCCAGAAGCGGATTGCGCTTACCGCCTTTCTGGGCGCGGGCGACACGTCTCCGAGTGAGTTCCGGTACGCCCCTCCGGCCCTGCCCTCCCCCCAGGCTCCGGACACGATCCGCGTGGCGCCCGCCGTCGACACCGCCCTCGCGCGCCGTCCTGTCCTTCGGGCCCTCGACGTGAAGCAGCGACGGGCCCGCGTGGAGCAGGACCTTGCCCGCGGCCAGCGCTGGCCCGACCTCAAGCTAGAGGCGCAGGCGGTCTCCTACGACGAGGGGCCCTTGAATATGACGGACCTGAAGGTGGGCTTTGCGATTGAGCAGCCCCTGTTTGCTCGGAGCAGCCGGAGCGACGCCAGTACGGCCCGCCTCAAGACACGCGAACTTGACTTCGAGCGGGAGCGCACCGAGCAGGCGGTGCGGGCGGACGTGCGGAAGGCGGTCGTGGCCCTCCGACAGGCGCGGCGGCGCGTGCAGACCGCCCAGCGCAGCGTGCGACTGTCCCGTCGTCTCCAGCGGGCCGAGCAGCGCCGCTTCGAGGAGGGACGAGGCACCCTCTTTCGCCTCAACCAGCGCGAGCAGGCCTTGGCCGAGGCCCGAAAAGCCCGCGTCAGCGCCCGAATCGATGTACTCCGGACCCGAACTACCTACCGCTGGGCCACCGGTACGATTGGCGACGCGTACAAACGTGATCTCCGCTGATACAGGAACTGGCACCGAGGGCGACAGGAGTTCGCTACGCCGTGAGTCTGCGCACATGTGCCCGGTACAAAGAGGGATCCGTCGGCAAGAACTCCCTCAGATCCTCGACGATCGCCACGGCACGCCTGTCGGCAACCGGGCATTTCTAGCGACGGACGGCTCCAGCATGGATGGTGGGTAGTCCCGTGGCGAAAAAAGAGGAGAGATGGAGAGCGCCTGCGGCGCCGATCAGCTTCGCCGGTCTCAACCCTGAATTTTGCGGTTTAGAATTGGTGCAGCCTCCTTTGGGTCGGGCCCGGTCGCGGGCGAGGTCCGCATGGGGCCGCCGCGCACTTCTAGACGCCTACCCATCCTTATCATCTTTACGTTGCGGATCCTTTACCACTTGTTTCCAGTTGTAACGCAGAGATGAAGGCACGCGAGTCATGGTGAATCAGCCCCCCCAAGCCCATGTCTTCGCCTCCCAACGATACATCGGCCTTGTCCCCGATCAACGACGAGCAGCGATTGACGTCCGTCCAGTCCGTCCGGAAAAGCGACGCGTCGGGATGGGAGAACACCTCGGGACCTCTCCAAGAGACGGGCTCCAGCGGGGGAAGCGAACCGTTCCGGAAAATGAAGGAGGACGTCGAAAGCCTTCGGGCCACCACGGATATGGCGGCGCTTTTCTTGGGGCCGGACCTGACGATTGAGTATTTTACCCCCCACGCCGCGGAGCTGCTCGGTGTTGGGGCCGGAGACGTGGGCCGCCCGTTTGCGACCATTACGGAGCGGTTTGGGGGGGCGTGCGTGCTAGAAGCGGCCCGAACGGCGCACAGGGAGGCGGAGGTGTGTGAGCGAGAGGTGCGTCGGGCCGGAAGGGCGGAGCAGACCGAGCGGTGGCTTGCGGTGCGGGTGCGTCCCTACCGGCCCGATGAGCCCGCGCTGGACGGGGTGGTGCTCACTGCCATCGACATCACTGAGAAGCACACGCTCGAACAGGGACTGACTGAGGTTGAGGAACAGGTGCGCCGGAAAGTGGGGCGGGACCTGCACGACACTGTGTGCTCGGACCTAGCAGGCATGGCATTGATGGCAGAGGGCCTCCGGCGTCGGTTGGAGGAACAAGACGTTCCTGGGGCCGAGATCGCTGAGAAGATTCAGTCCATCGCACAGGCGAGTGCCGACCGGGCCCGTCGGCTGTCGCACACGCTCGTGCCTCCCTCCCTGAAGGAAAAAGACCTGGCATTTGCCCTGGGCCACCTGTGCCGGGAGCAGGGGGCATTAGGCACGTTCACGTGTGAATTCGAGGGAGAGTGCCCAGATGCGCTGAACGATCGTCTGGACGCGGCCGCCCACCTCTACCACATCGCCAATGAGGCCGTCACCAACGCGCGTCGCCACGCCCAGCCGGATCACATCTGCGTGTCGCTGCGCCCTTCGGCCGAGCGTCTTGTCCTTGCGGTCCAGGACGACGGAACTGGGGTGCCCGAAGAGTTGGACGCGGCCGAGGGACTGGGCCTGCGCACCATGCACTGCCGGGCCGACATGATCGGCGCCTCCCTGTCGGTTGCGCCGCGGGAGGAAGGGGGCACGGTGGTGCGGTGCGTGCTGCCGCTTGAGGGAGGGGGCGACGCGCCCACCGCATCGTCGTAAGCCCGTCGGGGACGGGACTGAGCCATCCGTCCCACCCTCCGGCCCCGGGCCGTCCTCGGGAGTGGAATTCGGTCGAGTGGAGCGATCCGCTACGAATACGTAACCTCTCGACGCCGAAAACGCTTCCATGGGGGGCCTTACGAAAATTTCGATGTTCTCCCCTACGGAAGTCCCTTAGTTAGAGGGCGTGACTTGACTCCCCCTGCTACGATTCTCCAACCGCCATGCACTTATCCGCTCTTTCGTCGCTGCTCCGCGCGCCTGCTTTACCGTTTCATCGGATCGGGGCCGCGCTGTGTTGTGCGCTTGCGGTCTTGCTCCTCCCGACGGCTGCACAAGCGCAAGCGACCGTGGAGGGCCGGGTGATTGATGCCGAAACAGAGAACCCGCTCGCTAGCGCCAACGTGCGGGTGCTCGGTATGCGGCAGGGCACCACCACGGACGCCGAGGGGCGCTTCTCGTTCGAGGTTTCGCCCGGACAGCGTACGATTCGGGCGAGCTTCGTGGGGTACACGTCCCTGCGCAAAACGGTGACGGTAGAGGCCGGTGAGACGGCCACCGTGCGCTTTCGGCTTCAGCCCGGCTCCGCGCTCGACAACGTCGTGGTCGTGGGCGATCGTGGACAGGGCCGCTCGGCCCTCCGCTCGGCCGCCCCGGTCGACGCCATTGCGGTCGACGAACTGACCGTGGAGTCGCCCCAGACGGACCTAAACCAGTTGCTGAGCTACACGGCCCCGTCGTTTCACGTCAACCGGCAGTCCTCCTCCGACGCGACGGAGTTCGTCGACCCGGCCACCCTACGGAGCCTGCCACCGGATCAACTCTTGGTCCTCGTCAACGGCAAGCGCCGCCACAAAAGCTCGCTCATCAACACGCTGAGCACTGTGGGACGCGGTGCGGCGGGAACGGACCTCAACGCCATCCCGACCGCGGCGATCGAGCAGATTGAGGTGCTCCGCAACGGCGCCTCCGCCCAGTATGGCTCCGATGCCATCGCCGGTGTCATCAACCTGCAATTGAAGGAAGCGACGAACCAGCTTTCCGCCAGTGTGACTACCGGGGCCCGAGAAGTGCGGGGCGGCGATCTCGTAAAGGTGGAGGCCAACTAC
The DNA here is from genome assembly GCA_913055845.1 of uncultured Bacteroidota bacterium. GTDB lineage: Bacteria > Bacteroidota > Rhodothermia > Rhodothermales > Salinibacteraceae > Salinibacter. The sequence continues at coordinate 4,110 of CAJXKO010000058.1, forward strand.
GGCTTTGAGGTCGGCGACGACGGCTTCGTGAACGTGACCGGGATGTTTCGGGACCGGCAGCGCACGAACGTGGCCGACGGCAATAGCCTAATCATCTTCGACCAGTCTGAGCAGGGCAACTTCTTCGCTTACCCGTCGGAGGACAGCCCGGAGAACCCTTCGGAGGCCCGCCAGATCGACAACCAGATTCTGCAAGACCGGGGTCTGGAGCGGGAGGACTTCTACTACCGCGTAGGACAGTCGGGCATTCAACAAGGAGCCGTCTTCTTGAACTCGGAGTTTGGTCTTAGCGGCGACGCGACCCTCTACGCCTTCGGGGGCCTCTCCTACAAGAACGGGATTGGGGCGCCCTTCCGCCGCCGGCCCTCCGACCTGGCGGCCATGCCGTTCCGGGCATCCAACGAGAACCCGGACTTCTTCCGCAACGGCTTCCAGCCAGAGATGAACTCCGACGTCATCGACCAGGCCCTCACCATCGGCGTGAAGGGCACCGTGGGCGACTGGCAGTGGGACCTGAGCAACACCTTTGGGCGCAACAGCCTGGACTACCAGATGGACAACACGGCCAACGCGTCGCTCCTGCAGGCCAGTCCTACCAGCATCTACGCCGGCAAGCACGAGTTTAGCCAGAACACGGCCAACCTCGACGTATCGCGCTTCTTCGAAGATGCGCTAGCGGGCGTGAATGTCGCATTCGGCGGGGCCTACCGGATCGATCACTACCAGATTTTTGCCGGCGAGGAGGCCTCCTACCGCAACTACGGCCGGGCCACGGTCATCGACAACAGCGGCCCGGAGCCGGAACTGGTGACGCGCGACACGCTGGGGAAGGATCCGGGGTCGCAGGGCTTTGTGGGCTTCCGCCCCGAAAACGAGGTGGACCGCACGCGCAGCAACATTGCCGCCTACGTGGACACGCGGGTCAACCTTACGGAGCAGCTCCTAGTGACGGCGGCCGGCCGGTTTGAGAACTACAGTGACTTCGGGCGCACCTTGACTGGGCGCCTGGCGGCTCGCCTCGGCCTGTTGGATGGGCGGCTCAACCTGCGCGGCTCAGTGAGCAACGGTTTCCGTGCCCCGTCACTGCATCAGATTTACTTCAACGAGGTGCGCACCGACCTCAATGATGCCGGCGACCTCGTTAACATCGGCACGTTCAGCAACGACAGCGAGGTCGCCCGCGTGCTCGGCATCCCACGGCTCGACGAGGAGCGCTCGCGCAACATCAGCGTGGGCATCACGGCCAGCCCCATCGAGAGCTTCGACCTTACGATCGACGCCTACGACATTCAGGTGGACGACCGCGTGGTCCTCACGGGCACTTTTGGGAGCAGTCCCGAGATTGCGGGCCTCTTGGAAGAGGTGGGGGCCGAGAACGCGCAGGTCTTCGCCAACGGGGTGGATACCGAGACGCGGGGGCTCGACGTGGTGGCGACCTACCGGTTTGGCACTCCGCTGGCCGACGTACAGCTCTCCGCCTCGGGCAACTACAACGATACCGACATCGAGGCCCTCAACGTGCCCTCGGCACTGGAGGGGCAGGAGGATACATTCTTTGGGCGCCAACAGAAGGGCCTCCTTACGGAGAGCAATCCCCGCACGAAGGCCACGCTCTCGGCCGATCTCTCGCGGGGGCCAGCCTCGTTGCTGGTGCGCACCGTGCGCTTCGGCGAATTCACGCGCGAGGGGTTTGCCGATACGCAGGTGCACAGCCCCGAGTGGGTGGTGGACGCGACGGCATCGTACCAGCTGACCGACGTGGCCACGGTGAGCGTCGGCGCCAACAACCTCTTTAATAACTTCCCCGATGAGCAGATCTTCGGGAACTCGTTCCTGGGGGTCTTCGACTACGCGCCGGTGCAGCAGGGCTTTAACGGCGCGTTCTACTTCGCCCGGCTCAACATTCGGTTGTAACCGCTCGTAAATCGGCCCTAATTACTCTACCCCCGAGCGCGATCGGCCCGGGCCGCCCACAGGGGCGGGTCGGGCCGTTTGGCGTTATGGGGCAGGCTCGGCGGCTTCGTCGGCCTCCGATGCAGGCACTTCCTCCGGGGAGGCATCCGGGTGGGGAGAGTCCTCATCCCGGAGCACCCACCGGCTGCCCAGGTAGAGCAGCGCGCCGGTCCCGATCACCCCGAGCCCCACGAGCGATTCGACGGGGCGGTCGATAAAGACGTAGACGAGCACCCAGGCATTGAGGGCCAGGAAGATCAGCGGCGTCGCGGGGTACCCCCACGTCGTGTACGGGCGGTCCACTTCCGGTCGGGTTCGGCGCAGCACAAAGACGCCCGCCACCGTGAGCATCATGGAGACCGTGAGCGTAAAGCCCGCATAGATGAGCACCTGCTCGAACGTGGACGTGTAGATAAACGCCAGGGCCAGGGCCATCTGGAAGAGTACCGAGTTGATCGGCACTCCGTTATCGTTGGTGGTGGCGAGCCAGCGGAGCGCAGGGGCGTCCTCCCCCATTGCCTGTGTGACGCGGGGGCCCAGGTAGACCATCGCGCTCACCGACGAGACGAGGATGAGGGCGATGAGGATAGACACGACCTGCCCGCCCACGTCCCCAAAGATGGCGCGCCCCGCCAGGTAGCCCACCTCCACTTCGCCGGCCATCTCGCCGGTGGGCACGGTGTAGAGGAAGACAAACGTAAGCAGCACGTAGAGCACCGTCACCAGCGCGGTCCCCAACACCAAGGCCCGCGGCACGTTGCGCTGCGGCTCGCGCACCTCGCCGACGATGTAGATGGCGCTGTTCCAGCCGGCGTAGGCGTAGGTCACGAAGACGAGCGACACGGCAAAGCCCGGGCTCACCACCTCGGCCAGCCCGCTAGGATTGGGCACCACCGCGATGTCGTGGGCGGGCGTGGCCCAGGCGGCCGCGGCCACGAAAAAGAGGATGAGCAGCACCTTGAGGCCCGTGAAGGCGTTTTGGAACCAGCTCCCGTAGGTGATGCTGGTGCCGTGGATGGCCGAGGTGAGGACCACGATGCCCGCTGCCAGGTGGGTGGACGAGAGGTTGGGGAAGACGGCCGTCGTGTAGTCCCCGAACGCGATGGCTGAGAGGGCGATGGGCCCCGCAAAGCCGAGGGTGGCCGTGATCCAGCCCACGATGAAGCCGAGCGAGGGATGGTAGAGCTCCGACACCAGGTGGTACTCGCCCCCCGAGCGGGGCAGGGCGGCCCCCAGCTCGCCGTAGGCCAGCGCCCCACACAGGGCCATGCCCCCGCCCACGGCCCACAGAAAGAGCAGGGCGAACGGCGAGTCGAGGTACTCGACCTGAAAGCCGACGCTCGTGAAGATGCCGGTGCCAACCATGCTGGCCACAACGAGCGACGCGGCCGTCACGAGCCCGACTTTTACGGGGGTACGATTGGGAGTGGTCATGCGGGCGGCGGGGAGGACTCAGGGAAGAAGCAACGGACCAGGCTCCGCAAGAAGCCACGAGACCCTACCAACGTGCCACCTGCGTGTTGAAGATACAAGGGCCGTTGGCCACACCGTTACGCACCGGGCCGGGCGCTGTGGCGAAGACGCACTGCTTGGGGACGTACGAGGCCTGGGAAAGTGAACTCCTCTCTCCAGCATCGGTCCCGACCGCTGCCGTTGTTTCAGGCCGATTCGGGCACCCGGTCCACCGATCGGAGAAACGTGCCTGGTCAGTCAGAGGCGGCTCCTGGTTTGGCAAGCACGTGGGCGAGCGGCTCGTCGATACCAAGCATCGCCGCGCTCTGGGTCCAGAGGCGAGTCGCCGCCTCGCGGTCGCGTGCCGCCTCGGTAGGGGCGGCTGGCTGCTGGCCCGTGAAGTACTGGCCGGTGGCGTTTTCCGTGTCGGGCGAGAGGGCGACGTAGAGCAGCTCGGCGGCACCGTCGGCCACCGAGGAGGTGCCGGGCACCACGCCTAGCAGTCGGAAGAGCCCTGCGAGCGGGCCCGGCAGAAAGCGCCCAAACTGGCTGCCGGGGACGAAGCCGGGGTGGACGCTGTTAGAGGTGACGGTCCGTTCCGCGGCGTGGAGCCGCCGGCCCAACTCGTTGGCAAACAGAATATTGGCCAGCTTGGAGTGGCTGTAGGCGGCCATGCCGGCGCGCCCGCCCCCGTCTCGCAAGCGGTCGAGGCTGAGCGTGGCCCCGCGGTGGGCCTCCGAAGCGGTTGTCACGACGCGCGCGCCCTCACGTAAATGATCCAGCAGGTGGGCCGTCAGCAGATAAGGCGCAAGGTGGTTGACGTGGAAGGTGAGCTCGACGCCCGGCCCCACGAGGCGCTTCTCCTGGAACAGCCCGCCCGCGTTGTTGAGGAGCAGGTCGAGGCCGTCGGTCCACGAGCGCGTCGCCTCGGCCAGACGACGCACCGCGTCGGGATCCGTAAAGTCCGCCGCCACGAAGGTCGCGTCGGTCCCCACTTCGGAGAGCGACGCCACGACCGCCGCGCCGGCGTCTGGGTCGCGCCCGTGCACGATCACGTCCGCTCCGAGCCGCCCAAGGGCCAGGGCCGCGGCCCGTCCAATGCCGTTCGTGGATCCGGTGATGAGGGCAGTTTTCCCCGAGCAATCGAGGGTGCTCACGCTAGCGAGGGCTTCTGGGGACGTAGCCATCAGCGTAGGGAACGTACGAGAAGGGTGTGCCGAGAAAAACGAGCGACCCCGCTGGCGGGGTTCTCTTCATCTTCAAACAAGCGGAGACGAGGACGCCGTAGTGGAAGGAGGAGCGGCGGCCGTACATTCGGGCTTGGGCGCCTGTCAACCAGCGCCTGTGCTACGCGCCAGTCTACTCATCGGTCTCCACCCCGAGAAGAAATTCCTTCCCGCAGGCGTCACAGCGTAGATCGAGGGCCTTTTCGGGGCCCTCCTCCATGCCAGTTTCCTGGAGGGCGGGCGTGCCGTCGGGGCGGGTCGTGAGGGCCGTCGCGTTTTCGAGGGTCACGTCCTGGTTCAGCAGGTTGATTGACCCGACCGTCTCGCCGCACTCCGGGCACGAGAAGGGTTGGAGGGGAGAACCGTCGCCACTGGCAGGGTGGTTGGGGGCATCCATAGAGACAGGAAGCGTTCGGAGAAAGAAAACGGCACGCCGTGGAAAATGCCCACGACGCGGCCTCGTCGTATGAGGGAAACGTCCTCCATTGGTGCAATCGTATACCGACGCGCCCGACAAAGGATGTGGAAATTCTGCGCACAATCCGTGCCACCGGGGTCGGGCCCCGTCCGGGAGAAGGGATAGAGCGGGGGAAGGTCCGCTAAGAGGATGGGCGGCTGCGCTGCGAGGCGGGCGTCGGAGCCGTCGGTGCGCCCGTGACATCGGCGTCGGTGGGTCCCTGTGCGTCATAGGCCGCTACGAATGCGTCGAGCCGCTCGGGGGCGTCGGCCCCTGGCAGCGGGCGCGCGGCGGTTTCGCAGGAGGCATCCACACCGAGCGTTTTGCACACGCGGTCCGTGGCCGCCTCGGCCATCTGGCGGTAGGTCGTGAGCTTGCCTCCCACGATACTGAGGGCGTTTTCCACCCCGTCCGTGGCGTGGTCGAGCACAAAGAAGCCCCGGGAGATGCCCCGCCGGCCGCCGCCCGTTCGCTCATCGGGGGCATACAGCGGCCGCACGCCCCACCACGTCCGGAGGGCGGGTGCCTCCGCCACGGGCGGCAGCATCGCCGCGCACTCCCGGACGGAGGTCTCAATTTCCCAGTCGGCCTGCTCGTAATCGTCGGGGTCCGATACCGGCACGCTCGTGGTGCCCAGCACCGCCTCGTCCTCGTGGGGCACCACGATGTCCCCATCGTCGGGGTTGCGGCACCGGTTGAGGGCAGGCCCGAGGCCATCGTAGTCGACCGAGACCATGACGCCCCGCGACGGAGCCATCTCCACCGTAAGACCGGCCATGGCGGCTACTGCCCCGGCCCAGGCGCCCGCCGCGTTGATCACGAAACCGGGCTCGACGGCCCGGTCCACCGCCCCCCCGATCACTGCTTTCACGACCGACCCGTTCTCGACGATCAGGTCTTTGAGGGGCGCGTGCGGATGAATCGTGGCCCCATGCTGCTCCGCATCGGCGGCGTTGGCCGCGCAGAGACGCGAAGGATACACCACCCCGTCGGGAACCCACATCGCCCGTTCTGTCTGGGGCGAAAGGTCTGGCGCAAGGGCCCGGGCCTCCTGTCCGCTCAGCAGCGTCGTCTCAATCCCGATCTCCTCGCAGGCTTCGCGCTTCGCATCGAAGTAGTCGGCATCGTCTTCCGGCAACTGGACGAACAGACCGCCAGTGTCGCGAATGCATGCCCCGGCAATTGATCGGAGAATTTCGTTTTCCGTGATGCACTCTTCGGCGCCCACCCGGTCGGCCTCCGCGTATCGGGCGCCGCTGTGGAGGAGACCGTGCGACCGGCTAGAGGCGCCGCTGGAGAGTCCGTCCCGCTCGACCAGCATGACCCCGACGCCCCGTAGGACCAGGTCGCGGGCAATGCCGGTGCCCGTCGCGCCGCCGCCAATGACTAACACATCGGGGGAGTCTTTCATCGTAAAAACAGGACTGAGGAGAAGAGGCGTCGGCGCTCTCCGGCGGGATTTGTGCGCATGCCCGAGCGCGCGTGACTGTACATCACGGCGATACAGCCTTCTGTGACCGAGTTGTTCGAGGAAAGACCCTCACGAGACAGGCCTTTCACATATGACGGCATCCGTATTAAGTCCGGCACATTGCAAGGACCGAACGTGGTGGGTCAGCCGTCGTCTCTGCCGCAGCGCTGCGCACCGAATGCGGAGAAGCTCCAAGAAGAGAAGCCTTCCCGTCCCGAAGAATGGAGGACAGGTCGGAAGACCACGGACTGGCGCGCATCGGGTTTGGAAAGCAAAACAGAACCCTGCGGGAATCCACAGGAACGACGACACCAGCGTCCCCAATACCTTTCGTTGAGAAGAGATTATGAATCGCGAAAATACACGTTAGATCGACGGGGGGACGTCTGTCATTAGGATGCATGTCGGCCCTTGGTGGGGGTACCGACACGCATCACTTCCAGATATCGCACTTCCCTGCGGTGCCATAGATGCACCAACGCCCGGTTCCTGGTGGGGGCCGGGCGTTTTTCGTTTGGTGACGGCTGTTGGGGCTTCGATTCACCGGAACCGCGTTTCCTGAGGGAGCGGTTCGGAGAATGGAAAGTCACCTCGTGCGCCCATTCTCACAGCGTTTGTTTCTGCCATGAAGGTGCTCGTCAACTTCTCCAGCTCCGAGGGCACGGCCCCCGACGAAGAGGTCGAAATTCTCGACGAGGACGATCTCGACGCGTCCGGGGACGAGTACGTGATCGAGACCATGGACCACCGTGCAGTCCGTTACCCAAAAGAGAGCGTCGACTCGCTGAAGATCGAATAGAGAAAGGGCGCGTCTCCTGTACTCCGTCGGCCGCAAACGAGCCGTTGCCGCGTCCAACGTGCAGGAGAGATAGGTGTGCAGGGGAGATAGGGGCTATTTCCCATGCGGAGAGGAGGATGCAAGCGAGCGGGCTATAGCCTCCCCCGTCTCCAATCCGTTGCGGACCGCGGCGTGGAGCCGCGCTTCTCCGGCCACCCAGTCGCCCGTGATGTACAGGTCGCTCTGGGCGGCGTCCCGGAGCACATGGGGACCGGGTCCTGCGTCGGCGATCGAGGCCGTGGGGAGCGCATACTTCCAGCCCTGATGGTCGGACCAGTCGGGCGCGGCGAGACGCGGGTCGCCAAGAATCTTCGCGGTGCGACGGGCAAGGGCCGCGACGTTTTGCGCGGGGGGAGCGTCGTACCGCGCCGTTGACCAATCGGGGCTGGCCTGCACGACGAGGACCGACTTCCCGTCGGGTACGTGTCCGGGCTTGCGCTCCTCGCGCCCGATCCAGCCGATGTCACCGTCCGGATCGCTGCTTCTCAGCCCGTAATAGGGCGCGTCGACCGTGAAGTCATACCCGAGAACGGCGGTCCAGATCGTCTGGTAGCGTACAGTTCCGGCGGCGTTGCCAAGGCGGTCGGCGGCGGCGTTCCCGGTGTTCCTCAATAGGTCGGCCGTCTGTGGGGCGGGCGGGGTCAAGAGAAGCGCGTCGAACGGCCCGTGCTCGCCACCGTCGCTGTCCACGAGGTGCCAGCCCTCCGCACAGTGGACGTCGGTGATTCGTGTCTCGCGATGCACCTCCACGCCGGCCCGGCCGAAGAGGTGCTTAGCGAGGCGCGTAATTCCGTCCTCGTACGTCCATCGGTGTCCTTCCCCGTTGGGGGATTCCGAGACATTGCCGTCGGCATCGAAGGTCCATATTGGGCCGTCCACCTCGACGAGACCATCGCTCAGCTCGTCCGTGACGAGTGTACGGACCCGATCGTCCGCGTCCATGAGGTAGTTGGCCCCGTATTCGTAAACGATCCCGTCTCGCCGCCGGGCGGCGGCCCGCCCGCAGACCCCCCGCGATTTTTCGAAGACTGTAGTCTCAGTGTCGGGGCGCGCGGTGCCGAGGGCGTACGTCGCGGCCGCCGCGGCACTGCCGGCACCCACCACGCCCAATCGAGCGGTCATGGTCCTGCGTCGATCTGTGTTGTTGAGGAGGGATCTGGCCCGCCCGGTGAAAGGGGAAGGACCTTTGAGCGGAAGTTGAGGGTCGGAGAGTCTCTTCTGGTTTCTCTCAATGTACCAAAGCCGGACTCCGAAGAGGCAACTCCAATCCGTGACGCTTCGGTAAAACTACGAGGCCGGTGCCGGGCGGCCGGCTGGAGCGGTTGCGGAGACGCCTCCGCTCCTACGCCTCAGGACCGTCGGCGTTAGAAGTTTCCCAGTTCCAGGGACGCCGCGACGCCCCAGAAGGAGCTGTTCGAGTTGACGTTCGCGAAGCCTTCCAGCGCGAATCCGAGCGGACCCACGGTGCCAGCACGCCATCGCAACTGAAGGGCCAGTCCGGGGGTGGAGGAGAAGACAGCGGTGGTCTCGCTGTTGAACGGATTCGGCTTGCCGTATGCGAGGCCGATCCCGGCGAGGGCCGCTAGGTCGTTTGTAGACCGGCCGTACAGGATGCCGACGTCGCTGACGCCTGTGAAAAGGGCCGCCATCGATGCCCAACGCGTCATAATGACGTGTGGCCCCGCCCGCACCGAGAGTTCCGTCATTCCGGAGACGCCCCCGGAATCCGCAAACGAGCCGAGGCCTGCGCCCGCTCCGAACCAGACGATCAGGTCCTTCTCGTCGGTGCTCGAGGTGGTGTCGAATGAAGCCTGGGGGGACGCTTCGGCGCGGGGAGGCGCCGGTGTTCCCGAATCCGGACGGGGGGCGTGCTGGGCGTAAAGCGGGGCCGCGCAGGCAGCGAGGAGGAGGGAGAGCGAAACCAATCGGGTGACGCGCATGGGACCGTCGGGGGCGATGAGATGAGACCACCGAACGTGCGTCACCACGAAAAAGGGCGTCGGTCCTGAAAAACCGGTCGGTCCCGACGGGGAACCGGACATGTCCGCGCATTCGGTGAGGGCGTCCGGTCTGTCGGGAAGCAGGCGGGTACCTCCTGTGTCTCCGGCCGGCCTACACGCTGCCGATCCGTGGGGCTAGAGACCCCTCGAAGGGGATGCCTCCGGGGGGCGTGTCAGGCGCATTCCGGTCTTGACACGGGACGAGGCGGCATTAAGAATCGTCGCGGGGAGTGGAATCTCCTCGTGCCGTCCGGAGACCCGCGGCGATTGCGGGGAGGACCAGGAGGTCTACGATGAAGGCGGCGCCCAGAGCCCCAGAGGCAAGTGCGCCGAACCACACCACAGACCGGTTGTGGGCGAGCATGAGCACGAGAAAGCCTCCGGCCAGCACCGCCGTGGTAATCCCTATCATACGCCCGACCCGCCGGGCCGCTGAGCGCAGAGCCTCGGCGGGACGGTGCGACGCTCGCGCGTCGGCGTAGCGGTAGATCAGGTGCACCGTGTCGTCCACCACGAGGCCAAACACAATCACGGCGATCGTGACGGTCACGATGTCGAGCGGGATGCCGAGCGTGCCCATCGTCCCGAGCGTGAGCAGGACCGGAAGCAGGTTTGGCACGAGGGACCACCCCGCCGCCCAGAGGCCGCCAAAGAGCAGCGCAATCGTGGCGGGAATGACGAGCAGCGCCCACCCGAAGGAGCGCAGTTGCGCGTCGACGATGAGGTGCGTCATGCGCACGTAGAGGGGCAGATAGCCGGTCTCCTCGACGGTGACGCCCGGCGGCAGCGCGGCGGCCGCTTCCTTTACGGTGGCAATCGCGGCGCGCACGTCCTGCGCCGACTGAATGGGAATGCCAAACGTGACGCGAAGCTGGTCGGGATGGGCCCTGAGCTCCCGGAGCCGCCGGCTGTGCGATGCGCCGAGGGTCAGGAGCCCTTTCAGTTGCTGGGGCGTTTCCACGCGCCGGCCTGCATCCCCGAGCGCGGCCTGAAGACGATGAAGCACGTCCGCCGCCGACCGGTGCCACCCAACGGCCCCGGTGACCTCGACGCGCCGTTGCCAGCCCCGCACCGCCCGCATCAGGTTGGGTCGGATCACGGTCGAGTCCGCCCGGACGACGAACTCCAGCGGCGCGTACGGCCCCAGCTTCTTCTCGATCAGGCGGGAGTCCTGCCGCACCGGATGGTCGGGGTAGAGGTAGCCGATCGAGTTGGTGTCGACGGTCAACTGGGTGATTCCGAGGACGGACAGTCCCGTCACCACGACCGCCCCCGCAAGGACGACCCGCTCGTAGCGAAACCCCGCCTTTACCGTTTTCTCCAGAAGCGCATCCAGCCGTCCGTCGTCTGGCCGGCACGGCGTGCTCCACGCATGGGGCAGCGCATTCGTGCTCCCGATCAGTGCGGCGACGAACGCCCCGAGCACGCCGATCGCGCTGAAAAGCCCGAGGTCCTGCACGATGGGGATGGCGCTCGTGGTGAGGACCGCAAAGCCCGCGGCGGTGGTGAGGGACGTGACGGCACACGGAAAGAGTAGGTATGAGATCGTCCGAATCGTCCGCTCGCGCCCGGACAACGTGTCGGGCAGGTGGGCGGCGTGGACGAGCAGGTGCACGCAGTCGGCCGTGCCCACGACCAGGATGAGCGTCGGCACGATGAGCGTCACCGTGTTGAGGGTCTTGCCCGCCGCGCCGTAGAGGCCCATCAGCCAGAGGGCCGCCGTGCACACGACCCCGACCGTCACGAGCACCGGCCCGATCTTCCGGAAGAAGACGCCGAGCAGCCCCACGATCACCACGAGGGCCGCGAGGAGGACGAGGGCCGAGTCCTGCGTGGTGGCCTCGTTGAGGGCCTCGAGAATGACGCCGATCCCCGCTAGGTGCACCGACGCGTCGAGCGGCCGCAGTCGTTGGCGAATCGAGTCGAGGATCGCGCCACGACGGCCCTTGAGGCGATCGGCCGGGGGCATGCGAGCCACGAGGGCCGCCATCGTCCCGTCGTCGCTCACGAAGCGGCCAAGCGCCGAATCGCTCCGCACGCGCTGCCGCAAGGCCCCGGCCTGCTCGGCGGAGAGGGCACCCGGCGGCACGAGTGGGTGCACCTGCGGTCCCGCAAGGGTCGGCTGTACCCGCACCTGTGTGGTGAGAGACTGCACTCCGACGACCCCGTCGATCCGGCGCAACCGCTCGGTGGCCGTGCGCAGCACCGTGAGGCCCTCGGGCGTCAGGACGCCGGACGGGCGCTGGAGGCCAATAAGCACGGTCTCGTCGTTGCCGTAGGTGGCCTGAAACTGCTGGTAAGCCTTGAGCGCCGGGTCGCCCTCCACCATGTAGCGTCGAAGCGTGTTGTCGACCTCGATGCCCACGGTGGGCCCTACCGAAACCCCAGCGAGCACCAGCCCGATGGCGAGGACCCATCGCCGGTAGACGTACAACCATTCCGCGAAGCGACGAGACCATGAATCAGCGCTACGTGCAGAAGGCATGACCGTCAGCGGGGAGGTGAAGCAGCGTGGGCAGGTCCCGCGAAGGAAGGGCCTACCGGTCCGACGAGGCAACGGAGCCACCCACTAGCATGGCCGCACCGTCCCCTGAATATCCGGACATCCGGCCTGAGAGATCGGTCATGGCCGATGAGTAGGGACATCTGTCTGGATGTTCGGGCGCTCTCCCTTTAGTCTGGGAGCGAACGTTGGCGGGCATGGCGGTCCCGAACCACCGGCCCTATCGCTTGGCGCCCGCCCCGGAAACCATCCTCGGCTCAGTCTTCGTTTTATCTTAAAAGTCGACCGAAGCTCCTCGCAGGGAGCGCCTCAATGATGACTGGTCCCCGCATTACCCTCATTTCGCCCCGCGGCCCGCTCTACCGCCACAACGGGGGCATCTGGAAGAAGTCCCTCCGCTACGCCCCGCTCACGCTCACGACGCTGGCCGCCCTCATCCCCGACGAGCTGAACGCCGAGGTGACCCTGGTCGACGAGGGGATCGAGGAGGTGGATACGGACCTCAACGCCGACCTCGTGGGCATCAGCGCGATCACGGGCACGGCCCCGCGCGCCTACGAGATTGCCGAGGAATTTCGGTCGCAAGACGTGCCGGTCGTGATGGGCGGCGTGCACCCGACACTGCGCCCCGAGGAGGCGATGGCCCACGCCGACAGTGTGGTGACCGGCTACGCGGAGGAGACGTGGCCGCAGCTCCTCCACGACTTCACGAACGGCGGGATGCAGCGCCGCTACGACCAGGATCCGGACCTGGACCTGTCCGGCTCGCCGCGGCCCCGTCGCGACCTGTTGCCGGAGGGCCGCTTTACGACGCCGCATACGATTGAGGCCACGCGCGGGTGTCAGCACCGGTGCGACTTCTGCGTCGTGCCCTCCGCCTGGGGGAGCCCCATGCAGAAGCCGGTCGCGGCGGTCATCGATGACATCCGGCAGATGGACCCGGACACGCTCGTCTTCCTCGACCTCAATCTGCTGGGCGACATCGAGTACGCGAAGGAGCTTTTCCGTGCCCTCATTCCGCTGGACCTGCAGTGGGGCGGCCTCGCCACCACACTCATCGCGCAGGACGACGAGCTGATCGACCTCGCCGCCCGCAGCGGGTGCGCCGGGCTGCTCATCGGCCTCGAATCGCTCAACCCCGACTCGCTCGCCGAGACGCGCAAGCAGTTCAACACGCTCGAAGAATACCGGACCGTCGTGGACCGGCTGCACGACGCCGGCATCGCCATCATGGGCTGCTTCGTGTTCGGCTTCGACAACGACACACCCGCCGTCTTCGAGGAAACCGTTGAGTTCGTGAACGAGGTGGGCATCGACCTGCCGCGCTACGCGGTGCTCACGCCGTTTCCCGGCACGCCCCTCTTCCGCCGCCTCAAGAAGCAGGGTCGCATCCGCACCGAGGACTGGACGAAGTACGACGGGCAGCACGTCGTTTACGAGCCGGAGGGGATGTCGGCGGAGGCGCTGCAGGAGGGCACCCGTCAGGCGTGGGAGGACACGTACAAAATCACGTCGATTGCGCGGCGCCTCTTCCGGTCGCGCACCCGCCCGATGCTGTCGATCGCCTCCAACCTTGGCTATCGCTTCTACGCCAACCGCCTGGACCGCTACTACAACTGCCGCGAACCGGTCTAGCATTTCCAAACAGGGCCCTTCCCCTACGAAATGACCCAATGAGAAAATGCCCAATGATCGCCTTCTCCATTCCACGCCCCCGGCTACCGACACCCACCCGTCCGCCTTCGCCAACCCGGACGTGGGGACCGCCTCCTGGTTCGTCGTGGGACGCTCGGACGAGGTACCCGCGGGGACGGTCCAGACCACCACCGTGGGGCCGCGGCGGCTGGCCGTCTACCGCACCGACGGCGGCGACCTCTGTGCGCTCGACGCCCGCTGTCCCCACCTCGGCGCCGACCTCGGGCAGGGCCGGGTTGAGGGCGATCAACTCCAGTGCCCGTTCCACCACTGGCAGTTTGGGCCGGACGGCTGGTGCCGCCACGCCCCCGGCCACGACGAGACGCCGGAGCGCCGCACGCGCAGCTACCCCGTCCAGGAGAAGCACGGCCTCGTGTGGGCCTACCTCGGCGGGTCGCCCACGTTTGACGTGCCGGGTCCGCCCAACGACACGCAGTGGTGGACGCTCCGCCCGCCCCAGCAGACGATCGAGTGCCACCCGCACCTCGTGATCGGCAACGGGCTCGACACGCGCCACTTTACGGCGCTCCACGGGATGGAGATGACAGGGGAGCCGGAGCTGTCGGTCGAGCCGCCGCATCGGGTGCAAGTCACGCTGCAGGGCCGCCCGGAAAGCAGTTGGCTCCGGTGGCTCACCGGCACGCGCGATCGGCCCCTCCGCGCCTCCTTCACGACGATCGGCGGGCACCTCGCCTGGACGGCCGTCGAGCAGCCGGTGCGGTTCTACGTCCTCTTTACGGGGCGCCCCACGCCTGAGGGCCACACCCGCACGCAGGTCGTCTTCTTCCTCCCCCGCACGCTGGGTCCGGACCTGATTCGCGCCGTAGGATCAATGTACGTGCTGCTCCACGACGACCGTCGGATTCTCGACGGACTCGACTTCACCGGCAGCCTCACCGACCAGGATCGCTCCCTGCGCGCCTTCGAGACGCTCGTCAATGACCTCCCGCGACTGTGACCTGACCAACGACCCTGGACTCCGCATTCCCCACTCCGAACTCCACGCTCCAAACTCCCCCCTTGCTGCCATGCGATTAACCCTGGTCCACCCCTGCATCGGACGCCGCGTCGGCGAGCCCTACATCAAGGCCTGGGAGATGGAGCCGCTGCCCCCGGCCACCATCGCGGGCCTCACGCCGGACGAGGTCGACGTCAAGTTCTACGACGATCGGATGGAGCCCATCCCGTACGACGAGCCGACGGACCTCGTCGCCATCAGCGTGGAGACGTACACCGCCAAGCGCGCCTACCAGATCGCCTCGCAGTACCGGCGGCGGGGCGTGCCGGTGGTCATGGGCGGCTTCCACGCGACGCTCGTGCCGGAGGAGGTGAGCCAGTTCTGCGAGGCGCTCGTGCTGGGGGAGGCGGAAGGCCTCTGGCACCAGGTGCTTCGCGACGCCGACCGCGGCGAGTTGAAGCGCGTCTACAGCCAGGAGGAGCGTCCGTCGCTCGACCGCGTGCGGCCGGACCGGTCCATCTTTGAGGGCAAAAACTACCTGCCCATCGGGCTCATCGAGGCGGGGCGTGGCTGCCACTTCCAGTGCGACTTCTGCGCGATCCAGGCCTACTTCGACAGCACGCAAACGCGCCGCCCCATCGACGACATCGTGAGAGAAATGGAGGAGATGGACAAGGACCTCTACTTCTTCGTCGACGACAACATCACCTCGCGCATGAACGAGGCGAAGGCCCTCTTCCGTCGCCTCGTGGACCTGGACGTGCGGTGGGTGAGTCAGGCCAGCATCAACGCCGCGCACGACGAGGAATTTCTGGAGCTCTTGGAGGCGAGCGGCTGCCAGGGCGTGCTCGTCGGGTTCGAGACGCTCGACCCCGACAACCTGGAGCAGATGAACAAGCAGTTCAACACGATGCGCGGCGGCTACGAGGAGGCGCTCGCCAACTTCCGCGAGCACGACATCCGCATCTACGGCACGTTCATCCTCGGCTACGACAAAGACACGCGGCAGACGATCGAGGAGGCCGTCGCCTTCGCGAAGAAGCACCAACTCTACATGGCGGCCTTCAATCACCTTACGCCGTTTCCGGGCACTCCCCTGTACGAGCGGCTGGAGAACGAGGGCCGCCTGCTCTACGACCGCTGGTGGCTCGACGACGACTACCGCTACAACATGGTCCCCTTCCAGCCCAAGAAGATGAGTCCAGAGGAGGTGCAGCGCGCCTGCGTGGACGCCCGGGCCTCCTTCTACAGCGTCCCTTCCATCGCCCGCCGCAGCCTGGATCCCGTGAACCGCGGCTCCCTGTTCGACGCCGACGACCGGTTCATGTGGCGGAATTTCTTCTTCATCAACAGCATGCTGCGCCACGAGGTGGAGCAGCGCGACTTCTTCCCCCTCGG
>CAJXKO010000059.1 GCA_913055845.1 uncultured Bacteroidota bacterium
GGGCCGAAATCGGAGCATCGGCGCCCGCCAGACGAATCGTGATCCGGGCGGGCTCTACGTCCAAGAGGGCCGCCTGCAGCGCGTCGGCGAGGGCCGTGCTTTCCGGCTTCAGCCTGAGGGTGATCGAGTAGCCCTTCGGCCGATTCACCTCCGCATCCGGGTGTGGGGTGGCGGAGAGACTGCCCTCCACAATCGCATCCGTGATGTCGGTATACTTGGCCGCGTCGGACCGTTTCCACGTAATGTGCTGAATGGAGCGCGGCATCGTAAGCAGCGACAGGGGGGTGCCGAGAAGAGGGTGGGCCCGGCGGGGCTCGAACCCGCAACCATCGACTTATGAGGTCGGTGCTCTACCGATTGAGCTACGGGCCCAGACTTCCGCAGGCGTGCCCACGGAGTGATGCCCGGTCGGGTTCCGGTCGCGCATCACAGTGAGGCATCGCCTCAAAATTCGCCGCCGTTCCACGAGGTGTCTGCAACACGGACACAGGTGGTTCGTGCGATCCCGTAAGCCCTTTCGCGCTGCACTCACAACTGCTTTTCTCGCCCCTATGAAGTGGAACAGTGCCAAGGATTTGATGACGACGGACGTGAAAACCGTCGAAGCCGACTGGCCGGTCGACCGGGTCGCGGAATACCTCATCGACCACGAGATTTCTGGAGCCCCTGTCGTGAAGGATGGACAGCTTGTGGGGGTCATCTCGCTGACCGATATTGCCCGCCACAGCAGCACGGCGGGGGACCCGGCGTCTGAGCGGCCCGCGGCGTTTTACCGCACGGAGCTCGAAAGCAAGTACGCCGAGGAGGACCTAGAGAATCTTCGGGTGAGCCAGGGGGGCGACACGACCGCCGAGCACGTGATGACCCCGCAGGTCTACGACGTGAACGAGCACACGTCCGTGCAGCAGGTGGCACAGGTCATGCACCGGAGCGGCATCCACCGCGTGTTCGTGACCACGAACGGCGAGGTGCGCGGCGTGATCACCGCGCTCGACATGCTACAGGTCGTGGCGGCCATGTAGGTAGGCCGGTTAGCCGGGGCGGTCCAGAGCAGGCAGGGGGAGCGTCCTACTTGCACTCGTCGCTTACCACGTCTCCGGCGCTCAAGACGGTACAGACGTGGCTCGTGTACTCGAACGGATCGCCGTCGAAGAGCGCGAGGTCGGCTGTTTGGCCCGGGGCGAGGGTGCCGATGTTTTCGAGCCCGAGAACCTGGGCGGGCACGCGCGTGATGCTTGCCAGGGCAGCCCGTCGGGGCAGGCCGTTGGCCACCGCGATGGCGGCCTCGTAGAGGACGACGCGCGTCTTGGGCACGTAGGGTTCCCATCCGCTCTGGATGGCCACCGGCACGCCGGCTTCGTGGAGGGTGGCCGCCGTGGTAAAGGCGGCGTTCTGGTTCGTGCCACTCGGGCGCGTCATGGTGGGATGCAGAATCACGGGCACGTCCGCCGCCGCAATCTCCTCGGCCACGAGGTACGCCTCCGAGGCCCCGTCCAGAATCAGGTCGAACCCAAACTCCTCCTGCAACCGGAGGGCCGCCTGGATGTCGTGGGCACGATGGGCCGTGACGAGGGCCGGCACGTCGCCGCGCAATACCTTCTGGAGCGTGGCCTGCCCAAGGTCCGTCGTCGGGCCCTCGTCGTCCATGGCCGCCTGGGCGTCGTGCAGTTCCTGGCGCAGCATGGCTACGCCCTTGGATCGGGTGCCGGGCGACTCGAACCGCATCTGTGCGTCCGGTCCGAGTGTGAAGGCCACCGTCGTCAGCGAGTCCTTCAGGCTCTGCGCCACCGTTCCGCCCGTGGTGGAGAACGTGGCCGTTTGGCCGCTCACCAGTGCACCGGGGGCGTGGCCGGTGTGCACGGTGGTGATGCCGAGTTGGCGCACGAACCGCACCAAGTCCTCACGCGGGTTGTAAGCGTCAATGGCCCGGAGTGACGGCTGGATGGGGGCGGAGGTGTCGAGCTGGTCCTGGTCGGCCGGCACGTTTTCGAGGCCCGATACGCCCACAGTCCCTCGTGGATCAATGAGGCCGGGCGTGGCAACGGTGGCCTCGTGTACCGTGGCACCGGAGGGGACATCGACTTCGGATGCGGGGCCGACTTCAGCAATTGTTGAGCCTTCAATGAGCACAACGCCGTCCACGATGGGCCCGTCGCCAGTCATGGGGTAGAGAGTGTCGGCCCGCACGGCCTGCTGCGCCTGGGTGGGGCTGGGCAGCAGGAGGCCCAGGAGAAAGGCGAAGAGAAGCGTAGCGCGGGAGAGGGGGGAAGACAGGGGACGCATAGGAAAAAAGGTCTGGCGTGCAGGGCAGAGCGGTGGGGGAGCGGAAGAGCGTCACTCGTGGACGTGCTGGATGGCGTCGTCGTAGACCCGGTAGCCCCCCGTGGCGAAGTCGCGGTCCTCGGGGTTGGAGCGGTCGAACACGGATTGGCCCTCCACCCAGGTCTCCTCGATTTTGGTGTATACGCTCAGCGGATCGCCGGAGAGGACGATAAAGTCGGCGTCTTTGCCTTCGTCGAGTGAGCCAGTGTCGTCGGCCAACCCGAGCATGCGGGCCCCGGCCAGCGTCACCGATTCGAGCGCTGCCGAGCGCGACATCCCGGCCCGCACCCCGATGGCCGGTTGTCGGAGGAAGAGACGCGAATCGGTAATTGGGTCGTCGGTATGGTACGCCACGTCGACCCCCGCCTGGTTGAGCACCCGTCCAGTGCGGTAGATCAATTCGTCGGCCTCCGGCTTGCCACCGGGCGCGTCGAGCACAATGATGGAGGCCGGCACGTCCGCCGCGGCAATCTCCTCGGCCACCTTCCAACCCTCGCTCACGTGGTGGAGCACCAGGTCGAAGTCAAACTCCTCGCTCAGCCGGATGGCGGTGAGTACATCGTCGTGGCGGTGCGTGTGGAAGTGAACGGTGCGCTCTCCCTCCAGCACGTCGACCAGTCCTTCCATGCGCAGGTCACGGTCCGGCATCTCGGCTGCCGACTCGGCCTGCTGCTTCTTGCGCTGGTACTCCTGCGCCTGTACGAACTGCTGGCGCACCATGGCCGCGGCGTGGCCGCGCGTCTGCGGAAAGGGACCGCTCTCGCGCTGGGGATTGGTGCCGTTGGCCATCTTCATCCCGCCGCACGCCTCGATCGGACGGTCGTCGCAGGCGTTCAGGTCCGCCACCGTGTTGCCGTCCCGCAGCTTGAGGAAGGTCGTCTGCCCGCTCATCAGGTGTCCGGAGCCCGACAGGGTTTGCACGGTAGTGATGCCGCCCGCCCGGGCGCGATCGATCGATGGGTGGCGCACGTTGATCGCGTCGATCGTGCGCACGTCCGGGTGCATCGCCGCGGACCCGTCGCCGCCGCTCACCTGTCCGATGTGGGAGTGCGTGTCGACCAGGCCGGGCATGATCACCTTGCCCGCCGCATTGTGCTCTACGGCGTCGTCCGGCACCTCTACTGCCCCGGTCGGCCCCACAGCCTGAATGGTGCCGCCCTGTACCACCATTGTGCCGTTCTCAATGGGCTCGGCGGAGATGGGGTAAAGCGTGGCGTTGCGGAAGACGTGGGGTTGCTCCTGGGCCTGGGCCGGTAGAGCGACGCACAGGCAGAGAGCGACGGCGAAAGCGAAACACAGGCGGGGACGCATGGAACGCGGGGGAATTTAGAAGGGGTGGTGCACCAAAAGAGTAGGACGCGTCCCCGAAAGACACAAGCACGGATGCTTGAGACGCCTCCAGGCGCGTCGCCGTCGGGACGGATTAGTTTTGCTCCGGCCCGTACCGCGCCGGCATGCCGTCCGCCGGAATCGATTCCTCAATGAAGGAGCGGAGGTGGTCGTTGGCCGTCCCGCGGTCCTCGTCGCGCAGGTACATCATGTGTCCGCTCCGGTAGCCCTCAAAGCGGAGCCGGTCGCGCATCGTGGCGCGGGTGCCCAGGTTCCACATCACGTACTTGGCCGAGAAGTAGTCCGTAGCCCCGTCGTAGTAGCCGGACTGCACCATGACGTGCAGATACGGGTTCTGGGCCATGGCTTGCCGCAGTTCCTCGCCCGTGTCGTTGTCCTCATCCTCCCACGGATACACCGAGCCGAAGAGATTGTACTTCAGGTCGGTCTTGAAGCCCAGATCGTCGCGGAGGTAATGGTTGATGGCCGGGGCGAAGGCGTGGTTCCAGGCCGTCAGCTCCGCCGGATAGTCGTACTCGCTCCCGGCATTTTTCACGTCGACGCCCTTGTAGCGGGAGTCGAGGCGGCCGATGGTGCGGCCCTCGCCCTGCAGCAGTTCCTTCCAGAAGGCGTCGGTGGGGACGGCGAGGTTGTGGTCGCGCACGAACTGCGCGGAGAGTCCGGCGTAGCGTGCCACCTGCTGCGCGACCTCCTGCCGCCGTGCATCGTCGATAAAGCCGCCGCGCGTAACCGCCGGGATGTACTCCTCAATGGTATAATTTTCGACCTCCGAGAGGAGGGCCTGCAGGTCGCGGTTTTGGAGGTCGGTCGACAGTTGGTCGTGGTACCACGCCGTGGCGGCGTAATAGGGCAGCTTGAGCGCCTCGGAGCGGGGCGAGGGACCCGCCGGTTCCATCCCGAGGCCGGTGGGGGAGACGAGGACGACGCCGTTCAGGTACATCCAGTGGCTGTTTTGCAGCTCGCCGGCAAGGCCCGCCACGCGGGTGGTGCCGTAGCTCTCGCCGATCAGGTACTTCGGCGACCGCCAGCGCTCCTGTCGCGAGATGAACGTGTCAATCCAGTCCGCGAGGTACTCCACGTCGGCGTTGACCCCGAAGAACTGCTCCGGGTCCGTGTCCTCGTCGATCACGCGGGAGAAGCCAGTGTTGACGGGATTCACGTAGACGATGTCCGCCTCGTCGATGATGGAGTGCGGGTTGTCCTGCACGCCGTAGGGCTGGGTGGGAAAGCCCTCGTCGCTAATCTTGAGGCGCTTGGGGCTGGTGTAGCCGAGGTGCATCCAAAGGGAGCCGGAGCCGGGGCCGCCGTTGAATGAGATCATGAGCGGACGCCGCGTCTCGTCGTCCACATCGGTGCGCCGGTAGTAGGTGTAGTGGAGCGACGCGACGGCGCTGTCGTTCTCACCGTAGACGGGCTGGGTCCCGGTCGTCACCTCGTAGGGTACCTCCTGCCCCTTTACCGTCACGCGATCGGTGGCCGTGAGGGTGGTGTCGGGCGGCAGTGCACGTTTGAGTTGCTGGCCATTCATGTTCTGGGCCTGTGCAGGGCCGGTCGGAATGGCCAGCAGCAATAGGACGATGAGCGTGCAGAGGCGGGGAAGGCGGGTCATAAGCTGGGGGGGGAAGGTTGAGCGTTGGCACGTTGAAGGCTGGTACGCGGGGACAAACGTTCAATCTTCAACGTGCAAGCGAGGTCATTCAATGACGTCGTGCTCCCGAGCCACCTCAGTGAACGCGTCGATGGCGCGGTCGAGCTGGTCCTTGGAGTGGGCGGCCGACATCTGCACGCGAATGCGGGCCTCCTCCTTCGGCACCACCGGGTAGCTGAAGCTGATGACGTAGATGCCGCGGTCGAGCAGTTCGTCGGCGATGGCGCCGCTCGTCTTCGCGTCGTAGAACATGATGGGCACGATGGGGTGGTCGCCCGGCTTGATGTCGAAGCCGCGCGCCTCCATCTCATTGCGGAAGTAACGGGCGTTCTCCCAAATCTTCTCGCGTCGCTCGCCGCTGCTCTGTAGCATCTCCAACACCTTGAGGCTGGCGTTGGCGATCATCGGGGCGATGGCGTTGGAGAAGAGGTACGGGCGCGACTCCTGCCGCAGCAGGTCGATGATCTCCTGTCGGCCGGTGGTGAAGCCGCCGGTGGCGCCCCCGAGGGCCTTGCCGAGCGTGGAGGTGATGATGTCCACCTCGTCGAGCACGCCCTTCGCCTCGCTGGCGCCGCGGCCCTTCTCGCCCATGAAGCCGGTGGCGTGGCACTCGTCGACCATCACCATCGCGTCGTACGCGTCGGCCAGACGGCAGATTTCGTCGAGCTTGGCCACGTCGCCGTCCATCGAGAAGACGCCGTCGGTGGCGATCATGCGCTTCTCGGCGTTCTGGGCATCCTGCAGCTTCGCCTCCAGGTCGGCCATGTCGCTGTGATCGAAGACGTGCAGGTCGGCCTTGCAGAGCCGGATGCCGTCGATAATGGAGGCGTGGTTCAACGCGTCGCTGATGATGGCGTCGTCCTCGTCGAGCAGGGTCTCAAAGAGGCCCGTGTTGGCGTCGAAGCACGAGTTGTAGAGGATCGTGTCGTCCGTGTCGTGGAAGGCCGAGAGGGCGTGCTCCAGGTCCTTGTGTACCGATTGCGTGCCGCAGATGAACCGGACGCTGGCCACGCCGAAGCCGTAGCGGTCGACGCCCCGCTTGGCGGCCTCCATGATCTCCGGGTGATTGGCGAGCCCGAGGTAGTTGTTCGCGCAAAAGTTGATGACGTGTTTCCCGCCCTCGACCTCAATATCGGCGTCCTGCTGCGAGGTGATGACGCGCTCTTCGTTGTAGGTCCCGGCGTTTCGAATTTCCTCCAGGGTTTCGCGGAAGTCGGCCGCGACGTCTTGGGTCATGGGCATGGCGGTGTGGCGGGTTGGTTCGTATTCGGAATGAGTAGGTAGATGGGTGGGCGTGTCGGACACGAGCGATGGCCTCAGAGCGCGAACCGCATGAGAGAGCACGGGGGCATGGGAGAACGCGTGCGAACCAGCACTACCAAACGACATCGACAACGCCGATCATGCACCCACGCTTCCACTCTCGCGCTCGCCCTCTCTCAAGTGAGAGAGCATGTCCTCGGTCATTGCGTCCAGGTTATACTCGGGCGCCCAGTTCCAGTCGTCGCGCGCCGTGCTGTCGTCAACGGACGACGGCCAGGCATCGGCGATGCGCTGGCGTTCGTCGGGGGCGTAAGTGCACCCGAAGGCTGGGCGGTGGCGCTGGATGGCAGCGACGAGGTCCTGTGGGGCGAAGCTGAACGCTGCGACGTTGTAACTATCCCGCACCGAGAGGGCCGTGCCGTCGGCATCCATGAGCGCAAGGGTGGCCCGGATGGCGTCCGGCATGTACATCATGGGCAGTTGCGCGTCGGGCTCCAGGAAGCAGGTGTATGGCTCGCTCTCGGCGGCAGCCTTCAGCATGTCGACGGCGTAGTCGGTAGTCCCGCCGCCCGGGGCGGTTTTGTGGCTCACGAGCCCGGGATAGCGCAGGCTGCGTACGTCCAGGCCGTAGCGCCGGTGGTAGTACTGGCAGAGCATCTCGCCACTTCGCTTCGTGACCCCGTACATCGTCGCGGGGTCGAGCACCGTGTTCTGGGGCGTATCGGTCTTGGGGGTCGACGGTCCGAAGACGGCGATGGAACTGGGCCAAAACACCTGGAGGTGGTGTTGCCGGGCGAGGTCGAGGACGTTTTTGAGTCCTCCCAGATTCACGTCCCAGGCACGGTCGGGGTGTTGTTCGCCGGTGGCCGAGAGGAGGCTCGCCAGGTGGTAGATCGTGTCCACCTCGTGACGCCCAATGACGTCGGCCAAGGCGTCCCGGTCGCGCACGTCGACTACTTCGAAAGGACCACTCGCAGAGTGTCCATCCGGTGAGGGAGGCGGTTGGAGGTCGAGGCGAACCACCCGAGACGCCCCGTGCCGCGAGCGCAGCACGTCAACAAGCTCGCTGCCAATCTGGCCGTTGGCACCAGTGACCAGAATTCGGGACATACGCTCGGGGGAAGACCAGTGAGAATCAGGGCGAGGGCTGAGCCACAGGGCGGAGCAGGGCAGTTCTACGGAGTTCCGCCTGCGGGTTTCCAGGAAGGGAGGGGCGGCGAGAATGCGCTCGGCCAGTCTTCCGTCCCACAGCCTGCGTGAGGCATCGGCACAGCGGCCGCAAGGAGCCCTACGGGTCGGATGACTACTCGTTCGGAACCGCTTCCAAAATTCTAGGGGACGGCGGGTCGGAAAGAAAAAAGCGCTTCCATAAATATTTTTACGCGTTCTGCAAAATTATTTGCCCTGGAGGCTTGACAAACCAAAGAAAATAGAGTAGTGTAGGGTCGAGACAAAAAGAAATAGGTCCAGTGGGGTCGTGCCGCACAGCATTGACGAAATCGACGCAAAGATTCTAGAATTGCTCCAGCGCAGCGGGCGCATGAAGCGGAGCGACGTGGCCGAGGAAGTGGATCTCTCGATCTCGGCCGTCAGCGAGCGGATGCGCAAGCTCGAGGAGCGAGGCGTGATTGAAGGGTACACGGCCGTCGCGGACGCTAAGCGATTGCGGCTCGACATCACGGCGTTCATCCGTGTGTCCGTTGACGGGTCGGAGCACTACCCAAACTTTGTAGACCAGGTGACGGACATGGAGCACGTGCTGGAGCTGCATTCCATCACCGGAGAAGGCTCGCATCTCATGAAGGTCCGCGTGAAGGACACGACGTACCTGGAACGCTTCCTGTCCGAAATCCAGGCCCTTTCGGGCGTCAGCAAGACTACCACGAGCATCGTGCTCAGTACCTTCAAGGAAACGCGGGCTGTGCCCACGGAGCCTATGGAGCTGTACGACTACGACGCTGATTCTTCTTCCGACTAGCTTCACCGGCCGATCTGGCTGTTTCCCTTCTCACTCTGTCCCCCCCGAACCAACCCACACCTGATCATCAATGCCGACCAAAACTGACGTCCTTGAGCGAATCGAGGAAGAAGGCGTGGACTTCCTGCGCCTGCAGTTTACCGACATCCTGGGAACGGTCAAAAATGTCTCCGTTCCGGCCCATCAGGCCGAGAAGGCCTTCGACGAGGGCATTTACTTCGACGGGTCCTCCATTGAGGGATTTGTCCGCATTCAAGAGTCGGACATGCGTTTGGAACCGGACCCCGACACCTTTGCCATCCTCCCCTGGCGCAGCCAGCGTGGGGACGACACCGTCTCGGCGCGTCTCATTTGTAATGTGATCAACACCTCCACCGGCGAGCCGTTCGTCGGCGACCCGCGCTTTGTGCTGCAGCGGGCCATCGAACGGGCCGAGGAGATGGGCTTCGAGATGAACGCCGGGCCGGAGCCGGAATTCTTCGTCTTCGAGAAGGATGAGAACGGACGGGCGACCACCGAGACGCACGACGCGGGGGGCTACTTTGACCTCGCGCCGAAGGACCTCGCGCAGGAGATCCGGGCAGAGGTCATCTACACGCTCGAAGCAATGGGCTTCGAGGTGGAGGCGAGTCACCACGAGGTGGCCCGCGGCCAGCATGAGATCGACTTCAAGTACGCCGATGCGCTCACCACGGCCGACAACATCGCCACCTTCCGCTCGGTGGTACGGGCCATTGCGGAGCTGCACGACGTGCACGCTACGTTCATGCCGAAGCCGATTTCCGGTATCAACGGGTCGGGCATGCACACGCACATCTCGTTGTTCGAGGATGGCGACAATGCCTTCCACGACGGCGACGATGAGTTCAACCTGAGCGAAACGGCGTACAGCTTCCTCGCTGGGGTGCTGGAGCACGCCCCGGCGCTCACAGCTGTCTGCAATCCGATCGTGAACTCCTACAAGCGGCTGGTGCCGGGCTACGAGGCCCCCATCTACGTGGCGTGGAGCGACGTCAATCGGTCGGCCCTCGTGCGAAAGCCTGCGGCACGCACCCCCGCGGCCTCGCGCATTGAGCTCCGTTCGCCGGACCCCTCCTGCAACCCGTACCTCGCCCTCGCGTCGATGCTGCACGCTGGCCTGGAAGGCATCGAGAACGACCTCGACGCTCCGGGCCCGGTGCGCGAGAACATCTACGAGTTCACCGAGGCGGACCGCGAGGAGCGCGGCATCGAAACGCTACCCTCCACGCTCGGCCAGGCCGTCAACGCCCTCAAGGAAGACGAGGTCGTTTTAGAAGCCCTTGGGCCGCATGTGAGCGAGAAGTTTGTGCAGGCCAAGACGCACGAGTACACCGAGTTCCTCGCGTCGGTCTCGCAGTGGGAGCTGGACCGCTACCTCGAAACGTTCTAGCTCCCTCGGTTGTCGGCGAAGCTCCGCTGGCCTCCACATGACATCAAACAACCGACGCCGGCCGCTCCGAGCAGGAGGGCCGGCGTTCGGTGTGTATGGGCACGCTGGTCAGCGCGTGACGGTGAGCCGCTGCGTTCTGACGGTGCGGCCCGCCTGGAGACGGAGAAAATAGAGGCCGCTCGTGAGGCCCGAGACATCAAGCTGCACCTCCTGGCGGCCCTGCCGATTCGACTCGACGAGGGTCCGCACCTGCCGTCCCAGCACGTCGTAGAGGCGAAGCGAAACCGGCTGGGACTCTGGCACGGCATACTGCACGGTGACCGGTCCGCGGGCCGGGTTCGGGTACACGTTGCGAAGCGTCACCGCTCCGACCGTCCGGTTCACGGTGATGGTTTCCGACACGTGACTGCTCCCGTCCGTGTCGACCTGCTTCAGACGGTAGGTCAGCGCATCCGCCGCGAAGGGCAGGCTGCGATCGACGAACCGGTACGAGTGGGCCTCCGTGGTCGTCCCGGCACCGCTCACGCGCCCGACCTGTTCCCACGATCCAGCCGCGTCCTCTCCCGCGCGCCGCTGCACGTCGAATCCCGCGTTGTTGGTCTCCGAGGCCGTTTGCCAGGTCAGGCGCACGCGGTCCGCGGGGCCCGACGCCTCAACCGCAGCGTCGAACTGGGCCAGTTCCACCGGCAGCGGGTCCGATTCGCTCCCGAGCGTCCACCGGCTCAGCGACGCGATGCCCCCCAAGGTGACGGTATTGGCCGTGGCATCGCGGCTGTCGGCGCCGTTCTCCGACCAGGAGGTGCCCCCGTCGGTCGATTTAAAGAACTCCAGCCCCGACTCACTGAGGCCGTTCAGTTCCGCGTCGGCATACGAGAGCGTCAGTTCGGCGTCGAGGCCGCTGTTGTTTTGTGAGGGGCTGAGATCGTAGTAGCGCCGGATCGATTCGTTGCCGTTCGGGGCGGTTTGCACCGTGTGGCCCCGCGTGACGGTCACGTCGCCGAGGTTGGCCGTGGTGGTGATTGTGATGCCGAGCCCGGCCGGCGTGGCGGAGGAGGGAGCATCGAGCGTGCGGGTAGCGGTGAGCAGGCCGCCGGCAAAGCGGCCGCCGTCGGTTTCGTGGATGGCCGCGGTGCTTCCAGTGCTGCCCAGGTCCACCGTTGTCCCGTGCAGGGTCCAGACCCCGCCATTTTGGATCGTAGCGGTGCCCCCGTTCTGAAGGGACATGGTTTGCGCCGCGCCGGAAAGGGGGAGGAGAATCAACAGTGCGAGGAAAAGAAGGCCCGTCTTCCCTCTGCCGGTAGGGACAGGAACGGTTATGAATCGAAGCATGGAGGCGAAAGGGGACATTTGAATTGGAGCCAGAGAGGCGGTTTGCTCATCGGGGACATTAGCGATTCTCCTTCTCCCTCTGCGTCGTGTTGCTGGTCGATCCTTTTCGGCTCGGTGAGGGTTGGGGGGAGGGCTTCTGCTCCTGAATCCCCTGCGCTCCGCCTTGTGACGTCGGCGCGCCATGGGCCGCCGGATTTCGGTAGGTGCCCTGCTTGGCGGCGGGTTTCCGTACCACGTTCTGGAACGGATGCTCACGGGCCCAGGCGTCGTCGCGAATGCCCGTCACTCGCCACGAGACCTTCATGTTGGCCTCCCC
This sequence comes from uncultured Bacteroidota bacterium, assembly GCA_913055845.1. GTDB lineage: Bacteria > Bacteroidota > Rhodothermia > Rhodothermales > Salinibacteraceae > Salinibacter. Next base: position 11,618 of record CAJXKO010000059.1, read on the forward strand.
TCCCGCAATGCGAAACGAGTTGTTGTCGAGTTCCGCGGCGATGTGGAGTCGGGGAGCTGCACCCCCAATCGCAGTCAGCTGGTACCGGTAGTCGCGGTTGATGGCTTCGACGTACTCGGGCAGGTCAACAGTGGCTGCTCCGTTGCCGTCGAGCGTCACATTGCCGGTGTAGACGTTCAGGCGGCTCCGGCTTTCGATGGTGCTGTGCTTAAGGTACTTCCCGGTGGGGTCTTGCGGATGGTCGATCTTGAAGTTCTTCGAGTTGGCATTAAGCGTGCCGCTCACATCCACGTCGCCGAGAAATCGGCCCGCATAGCCTTGGCCGTCGGCATCCGTGTCTCCCTCCGCGATAATGCCATGGTCGCCCCCCGCCACGTCCACGCCATCGTCGCCCGCACCCCGGACGATCAGCCCGTCGTTGGTTACGCCATTGGCATACACGCCGTAGCTTACATTTTCGACCTGCACCCCGTCGTCGTTGGCTTCAAGAATCTGGATACCGTCGTTTCCGTCTTGATTTCGAATCTCGAGGACGGAGGTGCTATCGCCGGAAAGTTCGGCGGCAATGCCGGTGCCGGTGACCTGGATGCCCGGGCCCCCGGAGTTCTCAATATCGAGGCCATTTTCCCCCGCTCCAGACACGAGGAGGCCGTCCTCGGTGGGGGAAAGGGCATACAGGCTGTAGGTCGCGTTTTCGATTTGGATGCCGTCCTGCCCAGCCGCACCGATGCGCATGGCGTCCCCAGAGCCGGTGTTGCTGAGGTCGAAGGCCGGAGTGCTGACGCTGGCGCTCCCAGAGAAGGGTAAGCTTAGGCCGCCCACGTCGCCGGACTCGTCCAACAGCGTTCCGTCGGGAAGGAGAAAGCCCCCAGAGGATTCCACTTTGCCGTCGTCGAAGATCGTCATCAGAGTGGTGCCGGTGCTGTCTTGTACCTCGGAGACTGGCGACTGAGCGGCGGCCTGGGGCATCCCCATCGTCGCGGTCATCAGCAGCATGGCACATAGCAGCCCGACCCGGGCAGTGGGGGCGAACCAGGTATGAACTGGGGAACCGAGGGTCTGAACCGAGGTCGTCATGGGATTGAGAAAGAGTGGTAGAGGAAGGCGAAGCCGTGTGCGCGGATCGGCACGCGTGACATTCGAGTATTCAGGGGGCGGCGATCGACGCGGTCGCGTCGTTAGGAGCGATAGCGCCAGAGGACGCCCGTGCCGAGCAGTCCGCCCAGTGCCATCAGGGCGAGCAGGAGGCCCGATACGGGGGAGAGGCCCGCAAGAGTTGAGCCGCCGGATTGTGCTTCAAGCGCAGCCACGCGCTTCTTTAGGGTCGCCTGCTGGGCCTTGATCGCCTCGTTCTTGGCGCGCAAGGTGGCGATCTGCGTCTTCTGCGCGTCGATCTCACGCTGCTGTTCCTGGAGTCCCTTCAGGAGCACAGCCGTGAGCTTCGAGTAGCTGAGCGAAAGCATGCCGTTCGCCCCTTTACTCACCAGCGCGGGAAACTTCTTGCGCACCTCCTGCGCGATCAGCCCGATCTGCGGGCCGTTCGGGTGCGTGGTCTGATCGGTAAACTCGTAGCGCACCGGGCGAATCTGCCCGAGCTTCCGGAGGGTGCCCTCGCCCAGCGGCTCGATGTTGGTCTTGAGGCGGCGATCAGAGCTCTCGGTGAGGGTGCCGCTGATTGTGAGGTTGCCGCTTTGGTCCAGGACCAGTGCGTCGGAGCGACTGTAAAGAGAACCATTTCCAGCGACGAAAAGGGTGTTGTCGGTCGACGTGTTGGCGCTGTTGGACTGGCCGATCGAGAGTGAGTGATCGGTGGCGGCGATTGTAGAGTCGCCCATCACCGTGGCGGCGGTCCCACTGGCAATCGTGTTTATCCCCATGGCCGTAGATTCTGAGCCGCTAGCGGTCGTCTGGTTGCCCATTGCCACAGCGCGAAAGCGACTGGCCGTTGTGAAGTATCCCATCGCCGTGGCGCTTCTGCCGCTGGCAGTCGTTCCCCACCCCACCGCCATGGCGTTTTGGCCGCTGGCGGTCGTCGCGTTGCCTGTTGCCATGGCGCGCTTGCCGCTGGCGGTCGTGCCGGAGCCCGTCGCCGTGGCGGAGCCCCCGCTGGCCTTCGTGTCGACTCCGAATGCGACGGAGTGGTCCCCGACGTTCGCTGCGTCCCACTGCGTTCCGTCCAAGCCGACCCCCACGCGTCCAGCGCGAAAGGCCGCCTTCGCCGGGTACCACATCAGGCGGGTGCCGGGGCCGGTGGCCGGGATTGAGTCGGCCGGCGCCGTCGGGCCGTACGTGCCGGGGAGATAAAAGCCGCCGTCGTAGTTAAGCTGCAGCCGGGTCGCGTCGGACCCGTTTTGGATGGTGGTGGTCGGCGTCTGGGCCGTGGCTGTGCCGAGGCCGCCCACGGTCACGAGCAGAAATGCAAGAAGGGAGAACAGGGTGCGGCCGTGTGGACAGGAGAACATGGAGGACTGTATCGAAGCGAGACGCATACGCCGAGTGGATATCGAAAATGCCAGTGATGAGGAGAGGGCGTCGTGGAGGCGTCTGCCGACTCGAAAAGTCTCCCACCGAGCATCCGGAGATTTCGGGAGACTGGCAATGAGGCAGACGCTCGTCGCGGGATCATGCGCGAAATCCCCACAGACTGGGTCACCTGAAATGTAAGAATAACGTAACTCGACGGGGTCCCCCGCCTGTATCCGCTTGCAGGAGCGCTCCTTGCGCCCGATCTGGAGGGATGTTCTCGCATCTCCCGCTGCCAGCGTTGATATTTGCGATCCCCACCTGTAGTACGGAGCCGTCTCCCAGATGAGCGAACCGACGTCAGACGTGAGCCGTCTCCTCGTGCGCCTGCGCGACGGGGAAGAGGCGGCCCTGGACAAGTTGCTCCCCGCCGTGTACGATTCCCTTCGCCACATGGCCCGCAACCGGCTCCGCGGCGAACGGGCGGACCACACGCTGCGCACCACCGAACTCGTCCACGAGGCCTATATGAAGCTCGTGGATCACCACTCGGTGGACTGGGAGGATCGGCAGCACTTTTTTGCCGTGGCGGCGCGGGCCATGCGGCAGGTGCTCGTGGACTACGCCCGTCGCCAAACGGCGGACAAGCGGGGCGGAGAGGCCGAGACGGTGCCGCTCGACCACGTGACGCCGCGAAATGAGACCGGGCCGGCGGACCTCCTTGCCTTGAACGACGCCCTCGACCGGCTCGCGGCGCACGACGAACGGATGGCGCAGGTCGTGGAGTGCCGCTTCTTTGGCGGCTACACGATCCAGGAGACCGCCGACGTGCTCGACGTGTCCCCCTCGACAGTGAAGCGCGACTGGCGGACGGCGCAGGCCTGGCTGAACCGGACGATGGGGCGGGGGAGGGCCCCTGAGGACGACTGATTGAGAGGGAAGGACCCTCAGGTTCCTCCCCAGAGCGTTGTTTGCTTCGGCTGCGGTACGACGGGTCACGCGCGGCGCGGCCCCCCTCGCCGTGCCTTCGGCGCCCGGATTCTGCGGCACGAACGATGTTTCCGAGACGACTCAGCGTTCGAAATGGCATCTTCAGAGTGGGCCCAGGCCAAGCAGATCTTCGACGCGCTCCTCGATGCCGAGCCGGCCGAGCCCGAGGCCTGGATCGACGAGCACTGCGGCGACGATGCGGCGCTCCGCGACGAGGTGTGGAGCCTGTGGCAGGCCTTCGAGGCGGGCCCGATGTCCGGTGACGCACACGGGGCCGACTGGCTGGATTCGGCGATAGCAGTTCCTCGCTCTTCCGATCCGGCGCCGGGGCCTGCCATTGACCCGGGCACGCACGTCGGGGCGTACCGGCTCACCGGACGGCTTGGGGTGGGGGGGATGAGTGTCGTCTATCGGGGGGAGCGGGACGGGGACGACTACGACCGAACCGTCGCGGTGAAGCTCCTTCGGCCGCCCCTGCATGCCGACGACGCGGAGCAGCGCTTCCGGGCCGAGCGCCAGGTACTGGCAAACCTTGACCACCCAAACATTGCCCGCCTCCTCAACGGGGGCGTCACCGAGGGCGGGCATCCGTACTTGGTGATGGAGTACGTCGACGGAGCCCCCATCACGCAGTATGCAGAGGCGCGAGAGCTCGACCTTAGTGCCCGGCTCGATCTGCTCCTGCAGGCCGCCGACGCCGTTCAGGCGGCCCACAGCAGCCTCGTGGTGCACCGCGACCTAAAGCCGTCCAACGTGCTGGTGACCGACGACGATACGGGCCCTGAAGTGAAGCTGCTGGACTTCGGCATCGCCAAGCTGCTGGATAACTCCCTGCCGGTGACCCGCCCGCAGACGCGAACCGGCCATCACCTCATGACCCCGTCGTATGCCACCCCCGAGCAGGTGACGGGCGCCGACATTACCGCCGCGACGGACGTCTATCAACTGGGGGTGTTGATGTACGAGGTATTGACCGGAGAGCGACCGCTGGATGTGCAAGAGGAGGGGTTTGCAGAGTTGGAGCGTCTCGTGGTCGAGGCGGGCCCGGCCCGTCTCTCCGAGGCGACTACGAACACAGGCATTCCGGCGTCGCAATTAGAAGGAGATCTCGACACGATCATCATGAAAGCCCTCCGGAAGGAGCCGGGGCGTCGCTACCGGTCAGTCGAGGCCCTGGCGGCCGACCTCCGGCGATATCGTCGGCAGGAGCCGATTCAGGCCCGAACGGCCACGCTGGGGTACCGGGCCCGCAAGTTCGTGCGGCGGCACCAGTGGGGCGTCGGGACGACGGCCGGGGTGCTTATCCTCATGACCGTTGCCCTCTTCGCAGTGGTGCGCGAGCGCAACCGGGCCCAGACGGAGCAACGAAAGGCCGAGCAGGTCCAGGCGTTTTTGGTCGATCTCTTCGAGGCCGCCGATCCGAACGAGAGTCAGGGCGATACGCTCACGGCCCAGGCCCTTCTTCGGCAGGGCCGCGAGCGGCTGGGCCAGCTCGACGACGAGCCGGCCGTACGGGCCGAAATGATGCATGTGCTGGGGCAGACGTACCGGCGCCTCGCCCGCTACGGGGAGGCCGACACCCTGCTCCGCCAGGCCCTTGCCCTGCGTCGTGCCCAGTTTGGGGACGAGCATCCCGCCACGCTCACGAGCCTCAGCGCCCTCGCTCTTCTGCGGCGCGACCGGGGCGACTACCCGGCCGCCGACACGCTCCTCCGAACGGTCGTCCGCATTCGACGGGCGCTTCGGGGCGACACGCATCCGTCCGTCATCAAAGCGCTCATGTACCGCGGGTTCGTGCAGCGGCGCCGAGGGTCCCTCGGCGAGGCCGAGGCGAGCCTCGAGCAGGCCCTCGCCGCGAAGCGGAGTCAGGGGACGGCCCCCGACATGATGACGGCCGAGCTTCTCTTCAACCGAGCAGCGCTCCTTCGTCAGCAGGGCCGATACGAAGAAGCCCTGCCCCTGCAACAGCGCTCCCTGCACCTCGCACGGGCCCGAACGGACGGGCCCCACCCCGGCGTCGCGGCCAACCTGGGCAACCTGGCCCTCCTCCACCAGGAACGGGGCGACGTCGCGGCGGCCGACTCGCTGTACCGGGCTGGCATCCGGTACGCAACGCGGCTGTACGGCCCCGAGCATCCCCAGGTCGCCCTCTGGACCGGCAATCTCGGGAGCGTTCACCTGGAGCAGTTTCAGTACGCAACGGCCGATTCCCTCTTCCGGCGAGCCCTGTTCGTCGACCGGGCCGTGTACGAGGCGCCGCATCCCCGCATCGCGCTTCACCTGGACAACCTCGCTGATACGCACTCCGAGGCGGGGCAGTACGCGGTAGCAGACTCTGTCTACCGGACGGCCCTCGGGATGATGGAGCAGGTCCACACCCCGCCGCACGCGCGCATTGCCAACGTGCTCCGCGACTACGGCCAACTCCAGATGCGGACGGGCCGCCTCGATTCGGCCGCTGCCATGCTCGGGCGCGGCGTCGCGATGTACCGAGAGTTGGGGCTAGAGCCCTCCTCGGTGGAACCCGTGGCGGTCCTTCGGCTGGCGACGGTTCGCGCGCAACAGGGGAAGATCGCGATTGCCGACTCGCTCGCCCGGCACGTCCTCCGCCGCGTCCGCACCACTGACTCATCAAGTGTTCGGGGTGGGCAGGCGCTTCAGCTTCACGGCACCATTGCTCGGGAGCAAGGGAATTGGGATCGCGCCGACTCCCTGTACCGGGCGGCCCAGAACGCCTACCGTGACGCTGGGGCGGCTGAGGCCTGGCGCATGCCCGTCGTTCAGATGCGTCGGGGACAGGTTCAGATGTCCCGTGCCCACTACCCGGCGGCCGAGTCTCTTCTTGCCCGTGCCCACGAGCGCCTGCGGCGCATCCGGGGGGTGCCGGACCACTACACGAAGCAGGCTCGTCGCGGCTTGGAAACGCTCGACGAGACGTGGGGGCGACGATTCCAGACTTCGAGCCCGGATCGGGAGCTTGGGGGAACGTAGGGCAATGGGACGATGCAGCACGTTGCGTGAGAACACGACGCGGCGAGGCGGGCATTGGAGAAAGAGCGGCGATGGGGACTTGTGTGCAGGGACCGCCGCCGCACTTCCTCAGGTGTGAGAATGACGAGAAGCCTTTGGGGCTCCTCCCAGCCGGATGGAATCTGAGGAGCCACGTTCTGTAGTCTCGGAGGAGCGTTGTGTCGCCAATCTGTTTGCCGTCGTGTTCGCCTCTCCCACGCGCACCCTCCGAAAGCGCTGGTCCTCCCGCTACATCGGGCTCGTGGCGACACCCATTGCTGCAACCCTGGTCGCGTGGGCCATCTGCATGATCGTCGCGGGCCACTGGTCCCTTTTCCGTGCCCACGGGTTTATGACCCTCACTATGGTGGCGGGGTCGTTTGTCGCAGGGGGCAGCTCCGAGGAGGGCGGTGGCGTACCCTGTGATGACGCTCGTCTTCGAGATTGATCCGTCGGTGGCACGCAACTTCAGTCTCGCCATCCAGAGCGTGGGCATGACGGCGGCCGCGCTTTACATCTATGCCCCCGGTGCATCCCCGTCGAGACCACCTACCTGTGGATCGTGGCGCTCGGCAGCGTGCCCGCCCTCGTGGGCGGGACCTATCTAGTGGCTCCCTACATGCCGCCGGCCTACGCGAAAATGGCGTTCGTATCGTTCTGGCTCATCTACGGCCTGGCGCTCTCCCTCATTAACCACGTCCGCGACCAATCCGCGGTCGAACGGCTTCCCGGTCTCACGCTCAGTCAGCAGGCCGAGATGGTGGGCATTGGCGTCGTCGGGGGTGTGTTGAGCGCAATCTTCGGCAACGGCGTCGACATCTGCTCCTTCGCGTTCGTGACGCTCAAGTACCGGCTCTCGGAGAAAGTCGCCACCCCCACTTCGGTTACGCTGATGGCCCTCAACGCCGTCCTCGGGTTCGCCCTCCATGCCCTCGTGCTGGGCGACATGCAGATGGAGGCGTACCGGTTTTGGTGGGTAAGCATCCCCGTCGTGGTCTTCAGCGCACCACTGGGCGCCTATGTGGTGAGCCGTGTGCTCCGACTCTACATCTCCGGGCTCCTCTACATTGTCATTGTCGTCCAGTTCGTGAGTGCCCTCTGGATCCTCCAACCTGTCCTGCCGCTCCTCCTCTTTTCGGCGGCGGTGTTCGGGGTCGGCGTATTTCTGTTCTTTCAGTTGCCGCGGTGAGGGCCTGCCGTGTCGTGATTTGAGGATTCTGGGAGGAGTACCCGGTGGCTGGTAATCCCCGCCCCCCTGCGCTTATCTTGCGAAGTGCACTGCCCGCTTTGCCCCTCGCACGCCCAATTTCCCAGTCGCATGATCGACCGCTATACCCGCCCGCCGATGGCGGACCTCTGGAGCGAAGAGCAGAAGTTTCAGTCCTGGCTCGACGTGGAGCTGGCCGCCTGTGCGGCCTGGAGCGAGATCGGTGCCATCCCGCCCGAGGACGTGGAGACGCTCTACGACGAGGCCGACTTTGACGTCGATCGCATCAAGGAAATCGAAAAGGAGACGAAGCACGATGTGGTGGCTTTCACGCGGGCGGTGAGCGAGACGCTGGGGGAGGAGAAGAAGTGGGTCCACTACGGCCTCACTTCCACCGACGTAGTGGACACCGCCTACAT
>CAJXKO010000060.1 GCA_913055845.1 uncultured Bacteroidota bacterium
GACGGCGTCACTGTTCAGCCCATGATCGACCGCAGTGACGGGTACGAACTGATCATTGGTTCCAGCATGGACGAGCAGTTTGGGCCGGTGCTGCTCTTTGGCTCCGGGGGACAACTGGTGGAGGTCTACCAGGACCGGGCCCTTGGCCTGCCGCCCCTCAACCGCACCCTGGCCCGTCGCATGATGGAGCAGACCAAGATCTACGAGGCGCTCCAGGGCGTTCGGGGACGTGCACCGGTCGACCTCGACGCCCTGGAGACGCTGCTGGTGCGGTTCAGCCAGCTGGTGGTGGAGCAGCCGCGCGTAAAGGAGATCGACGTGAATCCGCTGCTGGCCCAGCCGGGCGACGATGGGCTCCTGGCCCTCGATGCCCGCGTGGTGCTCCATCCGTACTCGAAGACCGAGAGCGACCTCCCTACCCCGGCCATCCGCCCGTATCCGCGGCAGTACGTGGGGATGCACGCCGTGGACGGAGAGGAGATTACAATTCGGCCCATTCGGCCCGAAGATGAGCCCAAGCTGGTCACGTTCCACGAGCGTCTCTCTGAGCGGAGCGTCTACATGCGGTATGCCAACCTCATGAAGCTGGAGCAGCGGGTGGCCCACGAGCGGCTCGCCCGCATTTGCTTCATCGACTACGACCGTGAGATGGCCCTCGTGGCCGAACGGCCCAACGACGACGGGGCGGATCAGATTATCGGGGTGGGGCGCCTGACCAAGCAGCCGGGCCGCAAGGAGGCCGAGTTTGCCATGCTCGTGATCGACGAGTACCAGGGCGAGGGCATTGGTACTGAGCTACTGCGCCGCCTCGTGGAGGTGGGGGAGGCCGAGGGGCTGGACCGGATTACGGCCGACATTCTGCAGCAGAATCACGCCATGCAGCGGGTCTGCGAGAAGCTTGGGTTCGACGTGGTCCAGGGCAACGGGCGAGACATGGTAACGGCCGTAAAGCCGCTCGCGGCCTAACGCGACGCGTGGGGCGGCCTTCGAGCTGGCCAACTCCCCCGATGGGCGGTACCGGGGCGTGTGTCCCCCCGCGCCCGCCCAGCCGGGAGTAAACAAAAAAAGCTGCCCCTCCCGGAGGTCCGGAAGGGGCAGCTCATGTTGTGCGGGGGCTCGTGGATCCACCCTCCATCGCCGAGGGCGGGTCGCACGGAGCGGATGGGTTACATCATGCCACCCATGCCACCCATGCCGCCCATGCCGCCGGCACCGCCCGCAGGCATGCCGCCGCCGGCACCGCCGCCAGCACCGCCGCCGCCATCGTCATCGTCCTCATCTTCGAGGTCGGCGACGACCGCTTCGGTGGTCAGCAGCATCCCGCCCACGGAGGCCGCGTTCTCAAGCGCCGAGCGCGTGACCTTGGTCGGGTCGAGCACGCCCTCGTCGAGGAGGGGACCGTACTCCTCAGTGCGGGCGTTGAAGCCAAAGTCGTCGTCTCCATCCTTGACCTTCTGGACGACGATGGACCCTTCGTGGCCGGTGTTTTCGGCAATCTGGCGCAGTGGCGCTTCGAGCGCCTCGCGCACGATGCCGACACCAATCTCCTGGTCCTCGTTCTCAACCTCAACATCTTCAATGGCTTCGAGGGCGCGGAGGTAGGCCACGCCGCCGCCCGGCAGCACGCCTTCGTCGACGGCCGCGCGGGTCGCGCTCAGAGCGTCCTCCACGAGCGCCTTCTGTGCCTTCATTTCCGGCTCGGTGGCGGCGCCCACGTTCAGGACGGCCACACCGCCGGCGAGCTTGGCCAGGCGCTCTTGGAGCTTCTCCTGGTCGTAGTCGGAGGTGGAGTTCGCGATCTGCTGCCGGATCTGGTTGACCCGGGCCTCAATCTCCTCCTGCGAACCGGCACCGCCCACGATTGTCGTGTCGTCCTGGGTGATGGTGATGCGGTCGGCCTTGCCGAGGTAGTCGAGCGTGGCGTTCTCGAGGCGGTAGCCCTTCTCCTCGCTGATGACCGTGCCGTCGGTGAGCACGGCGATGTCCTCGAGCATGGACTGCCGACGGTCGCCGAAGCCCGGCGCCTTCACGGCGGCCACCTTCAGCGTACCGCGCATCTTGTTCACTACGAGGGTGGCGAGTGCTTCGCCCTCCACGTCCTCGGCGATGATCAGCAGCGGGTCGTTCGTCTGGCTGACCTTCTCCAGGACCGGCAGGAGGTCCTGCATGTTGCCGATCGTGTCGTCGTAGATGAGGATGTAAGCATCCTCGAGCACCGCCTCCATCTCTTCGGAGTCAGTCACGAAGTACGGACTCTGATAGCCGCGGTCGAACTGCATGCCCTCGACCACGTCGAGGTGCGTCTCGATCCCGCGCGCTTCTTCGACGGTGATGACGCCGTCCTGCCCAACACGTTCAAACGCGTCGGCGATGAGCTCGCCCACGGCGTCGTTGTTGTTGGCCGAAATCGTGGCCACCTGCTGGATGCGCTCCTTGCCCGCAACCGGGTCGCTCTGGGCGCGGAGGTGCTCCACGACGTGCTCGGCCGCGGCGTCGATGCCCCGCTTCACGTCCATCGGGTTCGCACCGGCGGTCACGCTCTTGAGCCCGGCGTTGATGACGGACTGCGCGAGCACCGTTGCGGTGGTGGTGCCGTCGCCCGCGTCGTCGTTGGTCTTCGACGCGGCCTCTTTCAGTACCTGGGCGCCGATGTTCGGGAGGCGCTTCTCCAATTCAATTTCCTTCGCGACGGTAACGCCGTCCTTCGTGATCGTGGGGGATCCGAAAGATTTCTCAAGGACCACGTTGCGGCCCTTGGGACCGAGCGTCACCTTGACGGCTTTCGCCATCTGGTCAACGCCCTCCTGGAGGGCGTTGCGTGCCTCGGTGTCAAATTTAATTTGCTTCGCCATGGTTGCTGTCTAGGGGATTTCGTTCGTGTGTCATTCGGGAATGGGTGTCGGTCGTGCAACCGCGACGATGTTCGCCGCGAGGACGGCCGAAGTGCCAATCGCTATCCTTCGACGATGCCGAAGATGTCGCTCTCGCGCATGATGAGGTACTCCTCACCGTCGAGCGTCACCTCGGTACCGGCATACTTGCCGTAGAGGACCTCGTCGTCCTCTTCCACCGTCATCTCGATCCGGGTGCCGTCTTCTACGCGGCCCGGACCAATCGCGACGACCGTCCCCTCTTGGGGCTTCTCCTTGGCCGAATCCGGGATGTAGAGCCCGCTTTCGGTCTTCTCATCGGCCGGTTTCGGCTTGACGACGACGCGGTCGCCGAGAGGTTTGATGCTCGTCATGATTCGCTCGGAATGCCTTGTGAATGATGTATGGGTGAGACTTCATTCGTTGTTATCACTCACCAGTGGCGAGTGATAACAAGTCGTTCGGTCCAACATAGGGTCCCAATCTGTGTTCCAGTGTCCCCGTGGGCTGTGGGGTGAAGATCCTTTAGCGACGGGCGGAGTGGGGCGCGCATCGAGGGGGCCGGACATTCCGGCGGATCGCGCACAATTGTGCCCAAGAAGACAGTCCCCCAACGAGGGCTGTGCGTGGCGGGGTTCTTCTGGAGAAGAGTTCTTGACGAAGGTGCGGAGAGGACAGGGATCCCGTATGCCTTCCTCGGATCGACCGGGGGGGGCTGGGGACGAACCTTCGCGGGCGATTGGAAGTTGGGTCGGTGGTCGGGAAGGGAGTCCCCGACTCAGTTCGTGCAGGCTCTATGGCGTTGCGCCCCTCGCGCCATGCTCGGAATGTCCTCTACGCGTCTCGTCTGGTACAGCCTGCTCGCGGTCGCGAGTGGGCTGCTTGGGCTTGCCCTGTTGCCGCCGATTCTGCCGGCGGAGATGGGGAGTCTCCTGTACAGAGCCTTTGCGCCTGCGTGTCACCAACTGCCAGGGCGGTCCCCGCACATCGGCGGGGTGCCCATTGCCATCTGCGACCGGTGCACCGGCATCTATGCGGGGCTCGTGGTTGGCGTGGCCGTCACGGGCTGGGGCCGCGGTCTATGGAGGGAGCTAGGGCGGCGCGGCCGCTACCTGCTGCTCGGATCGCTCGTTCCGCTCGGGGCCGACTGGGTGGGGCCGGTGCTCGGCGTTTGGGCCAACGGACCTCTTAGCCGGGCCCTCACGGGGCTTCTGTTCGGGGTCGTGGCGGCGAGTTACGTTACCCACCGGCTCCTTCGGCGGGCCGCTGCGCAGCCGGGGAGAGGCGACGGGGCGGGAGAATCTTTCGGTTAAGGGCGCTCTTGGCTATGTTCGTGCGAGTCCCCTTGGCGCATGCGGGACAAGCGCATTGCCTCGTCCGCGTTGCTCCGCTCACCCAGGTTACGCAATGTCCATGACTCCTCGCCAGCAGTCGATTTTGATCGGTGCCATCGTCACTGGCATCCTGAGCACGTCGTACCTCGCATTTATCAACGTGATTTGCTGCCTCGGCGTCATCGCGGGCGGCGCCGTTGCAACGCAGCAGTACACGAGTCGAACGGGGGCGGCCGTCGAGTCGGGAGACGGGGCGGTGCTCGGGGCGTTGGCCGGTGCAGGCGGGGCCATCCTCTCCGCGTTTCTGGATCGGGCGCTGCGGCCCCTCGGGCTCGACGCGCAGTCTATCCAGCAGAGCGTGATGCAGAACCTGTCGCAGGATATGCAGGGGCAGCAGATGCCGCCAATGATGGAGCAGTTTCAGGGAGACGGGAGCGGCGGGGGAGCCATGATCCTGCTGCTCGGGGTCGTGTTCAATGCAGTCGTCTTTGCCATTTTTGGGGCCGTTGGGGGGGCCATTGGGGCGGCCATTTTCGGGGACGAGGCGCAGGGGGGAGATGTTGGGCCCGGCGGACCGTCGCCGAGAGACCTCGGACCGGAAAACGATTCGGGAGGCGATCGGGGGAAAGAAACGGCGCCCCGAGAGGTCGGGAGTGGGCTTCAGGACGAGTCGTCTGCCGGGGCGGAGTCGAACAGGGAGGGCTCGGTCTGACGCCGTTCTAGTTCTTCGATGAGGCGGCGGTTGGCCCGCGGAAAGGCGTAGTCGTCGAGTTCGTCGATGGATACCCACCGGAACGGCTGGTCCTCGCGCGCCTCCGGTGGGCCGTCGGCGAGACGCCCCCGGAAGGCGTGGAGCGTGATTTTGAAGTGGGAATAGGCGTGGGAGAGTGTGTAGAACGGTTCCGCTTCGCGCATCTCGACGCCGAGTTCTTCTCGCACTTCCCGCCGGCACGCCTCCTCCATCGATTCGTTTGCCTCTTGCTTCCCCCCCGGGAACTCCCAGAGCCCGCCGAGGAGCCCCTCGTCCGGGCGGCGCTGGATGAGGAGGCGACCCGCGTCGTCGAACACGAGCCCCACGGCGATGTCGTGGTGTGGCACGGGGGTTGACTCGGGCGTGATGGGGTAGTCCTCTTCCGTTCCCGCGTCGTGAGCACGACACACTGCGTTGAGTGGGCACCGGTCGCAGAGGGGCGTGGTGGGGGTGCACACCAGTGCCCCGAGCTCCATCATGGCCTGATTGAAATCGCCAGGCCGGTCGGGATCGAGCAAGGTGCCCGCGAGGTCGCGGAGTTGGCGCTGCGCTGCGCTCGTGGTGGCGTCCTCCTCCACGGCGAAGACCCGGCTCAGCACGCGGGTCACGTTGCCGTCGAGCACCGCGTGGGGCTTCTCGTAGGCAATGGACAACACCGCGGCGGCCGTGTAGGGGCCCACGCCTTTAAGGTCTTCGATCGTGTTCATCGTGTTGGGGACGGTGCCGTCGTGCGCCTCCACGACGTGTTGGGCGGCCTCATGGAGGTGGCGGGCGCGGGCGTAAAACCCGAGTCCCTCCCAGTGTTTGAGCACCTCGTCGCGCTCGGCGGCCGCCAGGGCCTCGACGGTCGGAAACGCCTCCAGGAAGCGGGGATAGTAGTCGCGAACAGTATCGACCCGCGTCTGCTGGAGCATAATTTCCGAGACCCAGATGCGGTACGGGTCGTCGGTCTCGCGCCAAGGCATCGAGCGCTTGTGCTCATCGTACCAGTCGAGCAGGTCCTGCTGGAACGCGTCGCGTTGGCGATCGGTGGGGGAGAGGGGAAGCGTCGGAATGGCCGAGGGGAGGGTCGACGAGCGAGAGCGTGGCGTGGGAGGGGGCTAGGGCGCGAGGTCAATCCGAACGACCAGCGTATCGGCCGGGGCGTCGTCGCGTGCCGCCCGAAGCAGCGCCTCGTGCGTACCGGGCTGCGCCCCCTCCGGAATCCAGGTAAACGAGCGGCCCGCTACGCCGCTGAGGGCCGGGCCGCGGAGGAGGGCGTAGCGCGCGACCGGGCGTCCGCTCAGTTCCGCGGGGAGTGTGAGAACGAGCGGGGTGTTTGGTTCCGTGGAGGCGCGCAGAGTGTCTACCGGAGCGGACGCTGCAACCCGCGGCTCGGTGGTGGGTTCGAGGGGAAAAGCGGACGTAACGGCTCCGTTTCCCGCCCAGCCCAAGCAGCCGAGGGTGAGAAGAAACAGGGCAGTGCGAGACAAGAGCGTCATCAATCAAGGCGGCACGATGAGCGGTCACCGACGACGTGTCGTATACCCGACGCTCGGGGTGGTGTTGCTCGTCGTGATGGGGGCGTGGGGCGGGGGAGGGCTTCGGTCCGCCGCCGCCCAGACAGCCACCGGCGCAGCGGGGGCCGAGCCCGCGGCGGTGCAGTGGGCACTGATGCTCGACGGTGAGCGCGCCGCGTGGCCCGATACGATCGCAACGGCCTCGCTCGATCGTGTCCGGGTCGTGGGGCGACGCGTACTCCGCCACCTCCGGCGGGACGGCTACTACTACGCCCAGCTCGACTCCGTGACGGTCGACACCAGCAGGAGGCCTCCGGCCGCCCGGCTCTACGCTCACCGTGGGCCGCGAGTGCGGGTCGGGGCCCTGCGCATTGAAGGCGACAGTGCCGTGTCGGACGCCGAGCTGCGCGCCCTCATGAACACCGAGACGGGTGCGCCCCTGCGACCGGCCCGGCTGGAGGCCGACATCCAGGCGCTGCTGGATCGCTACGAAGAGGCGGGCCACCCGCTCGCCCAAATTCGCGTGGTGAAGACACGACTGTCCACGACAGGACCGCCAGCGCTTCAGGTGACGCTTCGTGTAGAGGAGGGGCCTAGGCTGTGGCTCCGTCGCATCGAGGTGCCCGAGGGCGCTCGCACTTCGCCGGCACTGCTGGCACACCTCGCCGGGGTCGAGGTGGGGGCGCCGCTTCGGGACTACGACCCCGCAGCCATTCGGCGTCGCCTCCAAGAGCATGAGATCTTCGAGGACGTCGAGCCGCCGCAACTCCGGGTGGGGAGCGAGGGGGGGGGCATCCTCCGCATCCCGGTGGAGGAGGCGGCTCCGGGGGCGTTTGACGCGGTGTTGGGCTATCTCCCGCCCTCTCGCACACGCGACTCCGGGCAGCTCGTGGGCAGCGGCCACCTGCTCCTAAAGCACCTCTTTGGTGGCGGGCGCACGGCCGACTTTACCCTCGACCGGCGGCCCGGGCGCACCAGTATCTTCGAGGTCTCCGCCGCGGATCCGTACCTGCTGGGGCTGCCCTTACGGCTGGCCGGTCGTTTTCGGGGCGAGCAGCGCGACTCGACGTACGGCGAGCGGGTCTACCGGCTCGACGGTGGGTACCGCCTGGGCAACGGCCTGGAACTCACCGCCACCCTGAGCCGCGAGGTCGTGCGGCCCGGCCCCGCGGGCGCACAGCTCCTGAACGGTCGCCAGCAGATCCCGCGCTCCACCACCTTCTTCTATGGCGTGGGCGTGCGCTACCGCCAAATCGACCGCTCGCAGAATCCCCGCCGGGGGGTATCGGTGGATGTGCAGCTGTCGCAGGGGCGAAAGGACCGCCGCCGCCGTCGCATCTCGGCTGCGAAAGACACCGTCCAGGCGTCCGACGCCTTCCGCCAAGAGCGCCTTCGGGCCCACGCCCGCGCCTACCTTCCGCTCTTCGACCGGCAGGTCCTTGTCGTGGGGGGAGAGGGGGCGGTCCTCCTCAGTCGCGACTACGACCGGAGCGATCTTTTTCGGCTCGGCGGCGCCACCTCGCTCCGCGGATACGACGAGGACCGGTTTCTCGGAAACGTCGTGGCACGGGGCCTCGTCGAGTATCGGCTGCAGCTCGACCGTGCCTCCTACGCCCATGCCTTCTTCGACCTCGGGTACGTCGAGCGGCCTGCCCTGGCAGCTACCCCCGCCACACGGGGCTGGCATCCGGGCTACGGCCTCGGGGCGCGTCTTCAGACGGCGATCGGACGCATCTCGGTCACCTACGCCCTCAATCCCGGGGTGCAAAGCCCCGCAAACGGGCGTGTGCACCTGGGACTGTCCGTGGGGCTCTGATTCGGTCATTCATCCGTGCCACAGGGCCATGCCTCTACCGCTTCTGGTGAGGGGACATGCCGGGTCGCGTCCGGGATCGGCGGCCTGCGCTCCCTTGGACGGGGCGGCAGTCCCCTTCTCCAGCTCCTCGTAACGCACTTTCGCTAGGGACGGGTACATCATGAGAACGAGGCCGATGGGCACGTTGGTGGGGCCCACCGAGACCCGATCCCAAAATGCATCGATGCCTGGCACGAAGGCGCCCAGCCCCATCCCCAATGCCATCGCGAGCAGAACCCAAAGCGTGAGGTAGCGGTCGAGCGTCGACATCCGGTCGGTCGGCGGTCGTCGTAGCCATGCCAGAGGCGGTCCGTGTCGTTGAAGATGCCGGCTCGGAGCCGAAGATCAGCAGCACGACAGGTCGAGGGACTCGAAAAATGCCCTGAGGTCTCCTTCAAGGGCCGCGCGCGGCCGGGTCGAGGCAGTAGCAGGTGCGAGGCCCATCGACGGTGCCCTGCACGAGCCCCGCCTCCTTCAGCGCCTTCAGGTGCTGGGAGACGGTGGACTGGGCTAGGGGCAGGTCGCTTACGATCTGTCCGCAGATACACGCCCCGCGCTCGGCCAGAATCTCGATAATCGACAGGCGCGACGGGTGGGACAGGGCCTTCAGGCGCCGGCCCAGCTGTTTTTAATCGGCCTCGAACGAGGAGTCGTCACCGGAGGGCATAGCAGTATGTTGCTTACCGCAGGTCGCAGCGGCAGGGTAAAACGCACCAAAAATGGAATCGAGCCGGCAGGCGCTATCGAAACGACACGATGAACTTGAGAAAGCCGAAGGGAGGAGGAAGCGCTCTCTATAAAATAAGATTTCTGTGAAGAGAGGCAAGTTCCTGAACTTTAATTGACGACTGTCTATATAGATGAGGGCAAATAAACGATGTCCAACGTCTGATGCCATGCCTGACGCGCCGACCTGCTCCTGCGCCGGTTCCCCGGACGCTACGCTCCCCTCTGCAACGGTCGAAGAACGGGTCGACGAACTCAAGGCACTGGCGAGTCCTGTGCGGCTTCGCATGGTAGACCTGATCTACCATGGCGGCGGAGAGATCTGCGTCTGCGAGATTCAGGAGCACTTTGACTTGAGCCAACCGACCATTTCTCATCACCTGAAGGTCCTGCGCGAAGCGGGGCTCATCCACAGCCGCCAGGAAGGGACGTACGTTTACCATCGGGTGGATCCGGCGGCGTTTGGCAACCTATCGGCCCTTATGGAGCGGCTTAGTACGGTTCGAGACGAGGAGCCGGCCATGGACGTTGCCTGAGCGACGAGGCGTGCTGGGGCAAAGGGGGCGTCTTTTTTTGCGTGAATACATCGACATCCATCAATAAAGACGATTCTCAATACAGCGAATCTCCAACCATGGACATCAAAGTGCTCGGTACCGGATGCGCGTCCTGCCAGACTCTCGACCGCCGCGTTCGCGAGGCGGTCGAGCAGACGGACGAAAACGCGTCGGTCGAAAAGATTGAGGACATGCAGCAGATCATGGAGTATGGCGTGATGAGCATGCCGGCCCTCGTCGTTGACGGGGAGGTGGAGGTGGCAGGGCAGGCCCCGTCGGTGAAGGAACTGGCCGATCTTTTGTCTGGGTGAGACACGCGACAGAGCCCTCACTCCGGGGGCGATCCGCTGCATGTGACCAACCGACCACGCCCAACCGCTTATGCTCGAGTCAATCGCCGACGGGGGGATCTACGGCCTTGCCGGGGTGCCCGAGTCGTCGCACTGGGGGCAGGCCCTCCACTTTTTTGTCTACGAGACGATGAAGATCGGCCTGCTTCTGGTGCTGGTAACTCACCTCATGGGCCTAATCAACTCGTACCTGCCCGTTGAGCGGGTGCGCGAATGGATCGCGTCTGGCCGGTTGCGGGGCAGTGAGCACTTGGTGGCTTCCGGCTTCGGGGCGGTGACGCCGTTCTGTTCCTGTTCCTCAATTCCGCTTTTTATCGGCTTCCTGCAGGGAGGTATTCCCCTCGGGGTCACGCTGTCGTTTCTGATTACCTCGCCGCTGGTGAACGAAGTCGCCTTGGCGCTATTCATTGGCCTCTTCGGATGGAAGGTAACACTCCTGTACGCCGCGAGTGGCATCGTGCTGGGCACGGTGCTGGGCTGGGGGCTCGGTCGGATGGGCCTCGGGCGCTTCGTAGAGGATTGGGTCTGGGAGATCGCCGAGAACAAGGCCGAAGAGACGGAGGCCGACACCCGCTCGTTCTGGGAGCGGCTGCCCTCGGTGTCGCGGGAGGCGATGGGAATTGTGACTGGCATCGCGCCCTACGTGCTGGCGGGCCTCGCCATTGGGGCCGGCATCCACGGGTACGTGCCGACCGACTTCTTCGAGCAGTACCTATCGGGAGGAAATCCGTGGGCCGTGCCGCTTTCGGTCACGCTCGCGGTGCCAATGTACGCAAACGCCTCCGGTATCATCCCGGTTGTGCAGTCGCTGGTGGCGAAGGGGGTGCCGCTAGGGACCGCCATTGCGTTCATGATGGCGGTCGTTGGACTTTCTCTTCCGGAGGCGATGATGTTGAAGAAAGCGATGCAGACGCGGCTGCTGGCGACATTTTTCGGGACGGTCGGCGTCTCGATCGTAGCGCTCGGGTACCTCTTTAACTGGGTGCTCTGATCAATCGTGGCGTCAACCCTGATTTTTGGACGTGCGAATCCCCTTGCTGAAGGCTGTCTCTCCGCATCCTGACCGCTGCTCCGGCGGGCTGCCTCTTGCGTAAAAGAGGGCTGCCGAACCGTCTACCGGGTATGCTCATTGACTGTAGGGTGCAATCACCCGCGTCAGTCGAGTCGTCCTCATGACCACCAACTTCTACGCTCCCCCCTCTTCCATTCGGGGCCGGCGCGTGGTGTTGCCCGCCGCCGAAGCGCGGCACGTGCGCACCGTGCTCCGGGCCGAAGCGGGCGACGAGATGGCAGTGGTGGACGGCAGGGGCGGCTGGTACCGGGTGGAAATCACCCACGTCGCGCCCGAGCAGGTATTGGGGACGATCGTCGAGCAGCGCGAAGACGTTGGGGAGCCAGTGGTGGACGCGACGGTGGCCCTGGGGGTCCTCAAGAAGCGCTCCCGCTTCGAGACGTTTGTGGAGAAGGCCGTGGAGCTGGGTGTGCGCCGCATCGTGCCCCTCCGCACACAGCGGACCGAGCGCGACTCAGTCCGCAAGGAGCGACTCCGCAACCTCATGGTGGCGGCCATGAAGCAGTGTCGGCGCAGTCGGTTGCCCGATTTGGCAGCCCCCCAGTCGCCAGAGGCTCTGCTCGCAGCGTCGGAGGCGGACGTGAAGCTCGTGTGCCACGCGGGAGAAGAGGCCACGCCGATCCGGCGGGCGATGGTCGAGGCGGGGGATGCGTCGGCACTCGTGCTCGTGGGGCCGGAGGGGGGATTTTCGGCCGCGGAGGTGGAGGCGGCGGTGGCGGCGGGCTGTACCCCCGTCTCGCTCGGGCCGCGCCGCTTGCGGGCGGAGACGGCGGGACTTGCGGCGCTCCACAGCGTGATGATCGGATCCAAAGATCCGCCGAACGAGGCCCGGTCGTCCCGACGCCCTACGGAACCCGGCTGATGCAGGGCCTCACCGGTGGTCCGGCTCAATCCGGAAGGGGGCCGTGAAGAGCGACCGGTCGGTGTCGTTGATTACGACGTTCGTGCTGAATCGGTATGTGCCCTGCGCGGCGCTGCTGTCGATCTGGACCGAGATGGAGGTCGTGTCGCCAGGGGGCAAAGACCGACGGGCCAACAGAACGCAGGCATCGGCGACACGGAGGTCGGCATCCACCCACCCCTCACGCGTCCGTCGTTCGGCCCAGGACTGGCAGAGGTCATATTCCACGGGGGAAGAGCGCCCGTTTCTGAGCCGCAGTGTGGCGGACGTGCCCGGGGCAGGCTGGGAGTCCTCAATCGTGTAGGCAAGACCCTCTGAGGGATCGTCCCCAGAAAGGCCAACCATGTCGCACCCCCCGAAGAGCAGCAGGCCTCCAATCAAGGTTGTGGCCAGTGGGAGAGACAGAACGGGTCGGGGAGTGCGCGAACGAGCAGACGGCATAGGGGGGCGGGGTGCGGAGGGGCGAGACGTCGGCTGGGGATGCTGCGCTGAACGTGCTGTGTCGAAAGAGCGGCAGCGCCTCTCTCGTATAGACTACACGTATCGGGGGGAGTGATGACCCACTGGCGCGTCAACGACCACGCCGCCGGTGCCCAATACAATTTGCGCGTCAGGACCACGTTCGTAGGACGACCGGCGCGTGTGAAAACCGCGACGAAGAGGAGCACGGCCCCCTACGGCTCGTAGCCTGGGATGGAATTCGTGAGGCGTGAATCGTGAGGCGTGGGGGCAGGCAATCGTTCTCACGTATCACCCATCACGTCTCCTCAGGAGCAGCGCACACCGCCGAAAAACGCAAGCCTCGCCCATGTCCGACCTCACCGAAACCCAGCTCTCCTCCGAGCAGCTCGTCGACGGGGTGCTGCTCAATGCCTTTCGCGACGAGGTGCGGCTGCCCGACGACGAGACCTCGGTTCGCGAGTGGATCGACCACCCGGGCGCGTCCGCTATCGTGCCCCTCTTCGAGGACGGGCGCACGCTTCTCGTGCGGCAGTTTCGCTACCCGCCGCGACGCACCTTCCTGGAGGTGCCGGCCGGCAAGCTCGACGCGCCCGGCGAAGACCCGGCGGACGTGGCGGCACGGGAGTTGGAAGAGGAGACCGGGTGGCGCGCCGGTCGGTTCGAGCATGTGGGCAGCGCCTACCCCTGCATCGGCTACAGCAACGAGTGCATCCACGTATTTACGGCGCACGACCTGCGCCGCGGCACCCAGACCCTGGCGGACGGCGAGTTCGTAGAGGTTGTGGAGATGGAGTTTGCCGAGGCCCTTGCCCGAGCCCGGCAGGGCGACCTAAAAGACATGAAAACGGTGACGGCGCTGGTCTACGCCGCGGCCCACGCGAACGAAACCTCTCTCCCGTCGTAACCTTTGAGGTCATACGTTTCGATTGAGGCAGATTCATCCGCTGCGCACTGCCTCACTTTCCCGCGAGTTTCTCTCGGACAACCGGACGGTAGTTATGTTTTCTTTCATGGTCGTCATCATCGCGCTGATCGCGGCCGTCATGATCCTGGTCATTCTCATGCAGAGCGGCCAGGGGCAGGGCCTGTCCGGCATTGCCTCCGGCGGCGCGACCCGGCAGGTGCTGGGCACGCGGCAGGCGCCCGACACGCTCGAGAAGGCGACCTGGACCCTCGCGGCCATCTTCATCTCGGCCTGCGTGATCACCAACTTCTTTATCGATCGCGGCGAGCAGGAGAGCGTCATTCAGCAGCGGGCACAGGACAACCCGACCCAGCAGCAGACGCCCGGCGGGCAGGGTGGCAATCAGGCCGCGCCGCTTCCGGGACAGGGCGGGCAGGGCGGTGGCCAAGGCGGCACGACCCCGCAACCGCAAGGCGGGGGCGGAGGAAACTAGCGCCCTACGTCTCGATGAGAGCTTCCGAGGACGAACCGATTGGCGAGGGGCCTCCGGGCGCCTCGCCATTGCTATGGAGCCCCACGACTTATCGGCGCCAGGGGCACATCAAAAAAAAGCGGCAGCCCCGGATCGGGACTGCCGCTCGTATTCGGGCAACTGTGCGGATCTGTAAGCCGAATTTGGTCTGCCCGCGTCCGGGGCCGAGCCGGGGTCGCGGGGAGGTCATCATCTATCTGGGACGGCCGTCGCCGACCGTCTCGAGCGGCCTACCTGCACCGATGGATCGGCGGGCCGCCTTCCCCTCCGGCGAGGCCGGAGGATCGGTGCTGCTTGGCCTTACACCCCGTGGGGTTTGCCGGGCCGCCCCTGTCACCAGGAGCGCCGGTGCGCTCTTACCGCACCCTTTCACCCCTGACCCCACCGGCCACGGGCCGGTTGGGGCGGGACTGCTCTCTGTTGCACGTGCCGTCACCGGGTCCCGCGGACGGGAGCCGGCGCCTTCCCGTTAGGAAGCACGGTGCCCTGTGGTGTTCGGACTTTCCTCACCGCCGCCTCGTGCTGGCAGGGGACTGCCAAGCGGGCGCGGCGACGGAGCGATGGCCCGATCCGCACGGTACAAATATACCGTGCGGGGGCAAAAAAGGTCCGGAGCAGCGAGCAATCTAGGGCAATCGCATCCAATTGCCTGTCCTCCGCGAAGAGCCCTCAAACGGCCATTTTCAAGGCCATCGGTGGTTCAAGGCACTCCAACTCGTCGCTCTGAACTTGATTCAGAGCCCATAATGCCGACGGGGGCAGCCCGATCGGGCGTAATCATGGGCTCCAAATGAAGCTTGGAGCGACGGGGGACTTTGATGCGAGTGCCTCGCGGAGCAATTTCGTCGCAGGAGCACGGGCCCCACGGCCATAGAAAAAAGCGCAGCGGCCTCTGGGGCGGCTGCGCGTTACAGGT
The DNA here is from genome assembly GCA_913055845.1 of uncultured Bacteroidota bacterium. GTDB lineage: Bacteria > Bacteroidota > Rhodothermia > Rhodothermales > Salinibacteraceae > Salinibacter. Next base: position 14,730 of record CAJXKO010000060.1, read on the forward strand.
CGAGCTTCTCTTTCATTTCGTCGACCGTCTCGTTGTAGAGCTCCTGGTCGACGATAATGCGACCGGTGTGCTCGCAGGCGACGATGGTTTTGCGCTTTCGGATTTCGACCTGTCGCTGGGGCGGCACGGCGAATCCGGCGGCGGCGCCTCGCTTGAGCGGCACGACGGCCCGACCGTCGCGGAGGCGATCACGAAGCTTGGAGTAGGCCTTGAGGTAGCGGCTGCCGACCTTCTCGGCGGCCTCCTCTCGGAGCTCCTCAAGGGTTTTTTCCTCGTCCTCCGTGTCTTCGACCACCTCTTCGAGCTCCTCACGCTTTTCGTCGAGCACGTCGTCGAGCTCGTCGAGGCGCTCTTGCGTCTCTTCGATGGCCGCCTCGTTCGACTCGATGGTCTCCTCGGCCTCCTCAATGGTCTCCTCGGCCTCGGCAATGCGCTCTTCCTGGCCCTCAATCTCCTTCGTGAGCGCGTCGAACTCCCGGTTGTTGCGGACTTCGAGCTGCTGTTCCTCGTACTTGTCGATCAGCCCTTCCGCCTCCTTAATGTCGAGTTCGGCTTGCCGCTTCGCCACCTTCTGCTCCTGCATCTCCTCCTCGTAGTTTTCGAGGCGCGTCTCGAGGCCGGCCTTCTCGTCCTCAAGATCGCGGATCTCTTCGGGAAGATCGCCCCGCAGCTTCTGAATCTGGTCGATCCGGTTGTCAATGTGCTGGAGCCGGACCAGGGCACGGAGCTGATCTTCCACGTCCGTCTTTTTCTTTTGGGCAGTCGGCATGGACTAGTTGTTTTTGATCATACGAGCGCGGGTGAACACCATTCAACAAGTACATTCAGGGCAGGCGGAGGTTCATCCCGGTGTTGGGAACTTCTTCCATTTCGTGCAAAAACACGGGTTGCCAAATTGTTAAGCAAACGGTCGTGCGGGAGCGAAAGGGGCGTCCTGGGGGGCGCATTGCGTGTTTCGTGTTGCGGATTTCGTCTGACGGGCGGAATGGGCAGTGCGTCCCCGAGCTACTCGTTCCCGTCGGCACCGGACGGCACGAACGTGCGCATGGGACTCGTCGTGGTGTCGGTGCGGCGCCAGTCGATGTCGGGGAAGCGGTTGGCCAGCCAGTCCCGGAGAAGCGCCTCGGTGAGGGCTTCGGTTTCGTAGTGGCCGGGGTCGATGAGGGCCATCTCGGGGGTGCCGTCCGTGCCGAGTACGTCGAAGAACTCGTGGTACTTGACGTCGGCGGTCACGTAGGCGTCGGCCCCGGCGCCGCGGGCCGTGCCGATGAAGTCGCTGCCGGCCCCACCGCAGACGGCCACCCGTTCGACCAGCGCGTCGGGATCGCCGGCGTAGCGCAGGCTGTCCGCGCCGAGGCGAGTGGCCACGCGGTCGAGGAACGCAGAGAGCGGCATCGGGGCGTCGAGGTGCCCCAGGGCGCCGAGTCCGGCCCGCGAGTTCTTTTGCTTCACGGGATAGAGGTCGTAGGCCACCTCCTCGTACGGGTGCGCGTCCTGCAGGGCAGCCATCACTGTCCCCAGATCCCAGCGGGCCACCTCTACTTCCAGCTTGCGCTCGTGTGCGGCCTCCACGTCGCCCCCCGCGGTCCCGATGTGCGGATCGGTATCGGCGCCCGGCCTAAAGAAGCCGGTGCCCTCAACGGCGAAGGCGCACGCCTCGTAGTCGCCAATCTGCCCGGCCCCCGCATCGGCCAGGGCCTGACGCACGTCCTCGAACGCGTCCTCGGGCACGAAGACGGCGAGCTTGTAGAGCGTATCCTCGAAGCCGTCGAGAAACCCGACGTCGGTGAGCCCCAGCCGGTCGGCGAGGGCAAAAGAAACGCCCTCGGGGGCGGCATCGAGGTTGGTGTGGAGGCTGTAGAGGGCAATGCCGGACTCCGCGAACTGGAGGGCCAGGTTGGAGACGTACCCGTCGGCCGTGATGCCGTCGAGCGGCCGGAAGAGGAGGGGATGGTGGGTAACGACCAGTTCAGCGTCCTGGGCCTTCGCCTCCGCCAGCACCTGCGGCGTGGCGTCGAGGGCCAGCACGGCGGAGGTGACCGCCCGATCGGCGTCGCCCACCTGGAGCCCAACGTTGTCGTAGTCCTGCGCGGAGCCGGGTGGGGCCCAGGCTTCGAGGGCGGAAGTGACGTCGGCGATGGCGGGGGCGTCATCCATGGTCGGGGACGGGCGGGAATGGCGGGATCAATCCGTAACCAGATGCACGCTCATTACATGCTCGGAACGAGACGCAGATTCGTGGGGGGCGTGTCGATTCTGTGAGTTGACCAGGGGATGGCTGCGTGGCCGTGGGGCGACCGTAGACGACGCCCCGCCGCGGGTCGTCTCGGGAGGGTGGGGCCCGGGACCCCCGGTACACAGGCGCGCATGCCTGGAATGCGCCACGGCGGGGCTGCGGGAGGGATCAGTCCGAGTTGGCCTCCCAGTACACGTCCTGCACCCGCACGTTCTGCGCCTCCGCCGGGATGTATTTCCGGAAGCCGCCGATGTCGCGCTGCCCGGTGTCCAGGCTGTCGCCGCTCACTTCCTGCGAGAAGGTACCCTCTGCGGTGTTGATCTCAAAGTAGACCTCGTAGCCGCGGATGCGCACGTCCCCGGCGTTGCGGGCGCTAAACTCCACGTCGGCAAAGATGCTGTCGGGCCCAGTGCTGTCGCGGTTCACCCGGTCGTTGAACCAGTTGGTCACCTCCGCGGCCAGGGAGTCGGACTGCTCCCCAAAATCGTCGCCCCGCTCCAGGAGAATCGTCGCGCTGGCGGTCTGGTTTTCCTGAACGTTGACCTGCACGGCGCGGGCGTCGTAGCCGGTTTTGTTGGCCTCGATGGAGTAATTGCCGGTGGGAATGTCGGGCAGGGCGAAGGTGCCGCTGTCGCTGGTGAGGACCGACTGGGTGGGCGGGCTGGTAGTGACGTTGGCCCGGGTGATGGGGGCGTTGGTTTCCGCGTCCTGGACGACGCCCTGAACGGACCCGCGGGTCTGGGGGCCGATGGTTTCCTCGTCGCACGCAGCGACGGCGACGACCAGAGAGAGCAGCAGGAGGAAATACGCGGGGCGGTAAGCGGTGTGCACGTGGCGGGTCGGCATGGTTCGGGAAAAGCGGTCGGGCGATCAGGCAGGCACAGCACGGCCCCGGGCGAGGACCGCGCCGGTCTGCACGGAGGGAGCGCCCGGCCCGGCGGTCGCGGCGCTGGGGCGCCACGCGGCCGGGCCGGCCCACTCCAGCCGGAACACTGGTGGGGGTCCTCAATTGGGACGGTCGTCCTGGTTCTGAAAGACTGCGCGGCGCGGATGGGGATGCCCGTCTGCTCACGTTTCATCGTGAGCAGTGCCTCATCGGCGTCGCGTTTTTGTTGGTCTGTGCCGTTCGAAGGAACGGCGGCCTCGCCCTGGGGCGAAACGCATCCGTGGATCCGAAAAGCATCCGTGACCGGGCGCGTCAGAAGGCACGCCGCCGTCGAATCGCATCGACGACGGTGTCGGCGCGGCGCACGGTGAAGTGCACCACTGCGTCGTCTCCCGCCTGCACGTTCACCCGTACCGTCGACAGGGTGTCGGTCCGTCCCGGGACGGTCTCGAAACGGCCGGACTGCGTGGTGCGGGACGTGCCCGCGTCGCCGGTGCGCTGCACGTCGAGCTCGTAGGTGAGCGGGCCGGCCTCGGTGCTCTCGTTGGCGAAGAGGCCCTGAACGCGCAGCATTGTGCCCTGCCGCTCCATATGAAGCTGCGCCCCGGTGCTGTCGCCCGCAGGAGGGCTCGTGGCGGCACAGCCGGAGAAGACCGAGGGCGCGCCCCACGCCGCGGCGGGGACGAAGAGGAGGCCGAGGCCCCCGATGCCCAACGTCGCCACCGCGAAAAGAAGCCGCATCGTAACGAGCTGCGTTGTCGTGAACATGGATCTGGCGCCCGCCCGGTCGTCGTGCGCTAGTTCGGGCCGTGCCGGATGATCATGCGCATCCCGTCCCCGCGCTGGCGGACGTTGAAGGGCATGCTGTTCTCGCCCACCTGGACGAGCCGGTTGTTGCTGCCGATCTGGCTCACCTGGTGGGCCTCGGAACTGCCCGGGTTCCCCAGGTTGCTCCCCTCAAAGTCCAGGAGGTACTCGTTTCCCTTGCCGGTCTGCTCCAGCGTGAGGCCGTTGTTGTTGCCGACGAGCTTGATGCCCGCGAGGTTGTCGCGGCCGCGCTGGCGGATCGTCGTCTGGTTGTACGAGCCGTCCTGGACGATCACGGCAAGGTTGTTCTCCCCCGGAAACCCGTCGCCCGGCCCCTGCTCCACGCTCGCGTCGTTGTCGTCGCCGTTGAGCTGCGTGATGGAGGCCTGGTTGCCCGATCCGCGCTGGTTGATCGTCGCGTCGTTGTCGTTGCCGTCCTGAAAGATCACGGCGCTGTTTCCGGACGTATTGTCCGCGAGAGCGGGTACGCCCCCAGGGATGAGGTTGAGAATTTTGGACCGGTCGACGGAGCCGCACGAGGCCTCGCCCGCCGGCGCGCAGTCGCCGCCCGGAAGCGTCACGACGACCTG
>CAJXKO010000061.1 GCA_913055845.1 uncultured Bacteroidota bacterium
GCACGGGCTTGAGGGGCGCGTCTCGCCGGACCGGTTGGAGACGTTTCGCACCGGGGTGGAGTATCAGATGTACCACGCGCTGGCACTGCTGGTCGTGGGCTGGGCCGTGGCGCAGGGCTGGGGCCCGCTGCTTCACTGGGCCGGTTACTGTTTCGTGGGCGGCATCGTCATTTTCTCGGGGACGCTCTACCTGCTTGTACTCACCGATACGGGCTGGCTCGGGGCCATCACACCAATCGGGGGCGTCGCGTTCATCGCCGGCTGGGCCCTGCTGGCGTGGGCCACCCTCTTTGGAGGGTAAGCAGGGCGAAGTGCCTGGAAACGTGGGCGTGACGACCGTGCGGATGCCCCTTCAACTCGCCCGAACACACGAAATCAAAGCTCTTCATCCTCAAAGAGGACCGTGACGCTTGGAAGAAGGTCGTGCTCTTGTGCCAGTTCCAGAAGCGACTGCGCCGCGGCCTCCGGGACCTCGTAGCGGCCGTGCACGTCGCTGTCGGTGGCTAGGGCGTAGGCCACATCAGTGTCCTCGTCCAGCGTCGGCTCCTCTTCCCAAGCGGTGGCCTCTTCCACCAGGTACGTCCCGTCGTCCGGCATGAACGACGCGAGATACAGCTCCCGTTCGCTCTCAGTGTCGATGAGGCTCACGCTACCCACAAGGCCGTACTCAATGTCGTAGAACAGCGATTCGGCAAGCAGACGGGTCGTGAAGTTGTCGGGGTCGTAGGGCGGCATGATGAAGATGGTCGAAATCGAGAAAAACGGTATCAATAATGCATGTGCAGTTCGTGACGCGTGAGGAGTAGTGCGTGGGCCCTGCACCCCATCACTGGTCCCCAAGTCCTCACGTTTTACGCCTCACGAATGGGCAGTAGGGTATCCACCGGCCGCAGTCTTGTCAACCGGAAGTGTCCTTCTCAACGCCTTTTCCTAGGAGCCATGAAGATCTACTGCCCCAAGTGCGAATGGGAGCCACCGTCGAGCGCGCAGTGGACCTGTGAGTGCGGCCACGCCTGGCATACGTTCGACACGCAGGGCCAGTGCCCGGAGTGCGGCAAGGTGTGGCGCAAGACACAGTGCCACGAGTGCCACGCCTGGTCGCCCCACCACGATTGGTACCACGACCTGCCAGACATTGACGTTGATGCAATCGCGGAAGGTGAGGAAGCCACACCTGCAGAATGAAGCGTGGGGCAGCCCGTTTTCTCTGCCCGGAGCATCGCTCCCCTACGACTCAGACAGCGCCCCCTTCACCCCCCTCAGATTGCGTAGAAACGCGCGGGCCGCCTCTCCGCCCAGCTCCGTCGTCTCCGCGCCGAACAGGTCCGCGACGTGCTCTGTCACCGGCGCGCGCACGTCGTCCACCGTCACTGATTCATCGCTCTCTTTCGCTAGCGACGTGACGCCGCGGTCGTCGATGCCGCAGGGCACGATGTGGTCGAAGTAGGAAAGGTCGGTGGTCACGTTGAGCGCGAAGCCGTGCATGGTGACCCACCGGCTGCAGCGCACGCCCATCGCACAGATCTTGCGCTCCAGCCCGCGCTCGTCGGGCCCCACCCACACCCCAGTGCGCCCGTCTACCTGGGTGCCCGTTACGCCGTACGCCGCGCAGGTACGGATGATGAGTTCTTCGAGTGTACGCAGATACCGGCCTAAGTCGGTGAAGAAGCGGTCGAGGTCGAAGAGCGGGTAGCCCACGAGCTGGCCGGGGCCGTGAAACGTCACATCGCCCCCGCGTCCGATCCGGTGGAAGGTGGCACCGAGCGCCTCCAGTCGCTCCTCGGAAACCAGTAGGTTCTCCGCGTCGCCGCTCTTGCCGAGGGTGTAGACGGGGGGGTGTTCCAACAGGAGCAGCACGTGCGGGACGGTCTCCGGCGGTTCGGCCCGCTTGGCCGCGATGAGGTGCTCCTGCACCCGCTCCTGCAGCGCCCATGCCTGCTCGTAAGGCACACGGCCGAGATGGCATACGACGATGTCGGTCGGAGGGGGGAACGGCATGGAACAGCGTTCAGTCGGAGAAGAGGCGTGCATGACCAGAAGGGCTGTACCCACCAGACCACCACCTAGTTTTGCGTGATGCTCACGCTCACGTTAAAGCCGCCATTGACCCGCGTGTAAGAGGGCTGTCGGTTGTCGCCATTGAAGCGTTCGTACTCCACCAGGAGATCCGCCGTCACCCGGTCGCTGAGCCGGTAGGTAAGCTCCGGGGTCACCGTGAGGCGCGTCGTTTGCTTTCGCACCTCCACGTAGTCGCTCGCCGGATCCGTAATTTGTGCAGCGTCGAGGGAGAAGTCGTTGTTTCCCGCGGCCGTGAGCGCCCCCTGTAGATTGTAGCTTCGCTCGTCGTTGACCGACCGGGACATGTTAAGTGAGAACTGAATTTGATTTTCGAGGCGTCCGAGCCCGAGCACCGGGATGCGAAGGCCCCGCTTTCGGTAGGAGATGGTGCCGGAGAGCTGGTCGGTCTTCACCTCCTCCACCTTCAGGTTAGCGGTGCGGAGGTACGTCTCCGTCTGCTTACTCCACTCGACGCTGGTTTCCAGATTGCCCGGCCACGTGATATTGACGCCGAGCAGAGGCTGAAGGCGCTCACTCACGCGGGCCGAACTCACCTTAAAGTCGGATTCTTGAAACTGCACCCCCTCCAGCAGCGGGACCGGCTCCGGCTCGTCCTGGCCCGTGACGGACGAGTAGCTCGACTGGTACTCAGCGTTGTAGCCGTGCCGGAGCGAGACACTCTTCACGATGCGTCCGATGAACGGCCAGTCGGAAAGGCCCGAGTAGCGGACGTTCCAGCCAGGCAGGGGGAACGGCGCAAAGCCTTGTGCCCCCAGACTGCCCCCCCCCGTGAGAAATGCCGACCGGAAGTCGCTCTGGACGGAGGCATTGGTGAGGGGAGCCGTACCCGCCGCCAGTGTTTGACTGCGGCCTGCACTCCGCTGCAACCGCTTGATCTGCGTCTGCACCAACGAGACGACCGACCCGAACCCCCACACCGAGGCCGAGTTGTCCCCGCTCTCGGTCGTGAAGCGTTCGACCGTGCCGCCTTCCTCTCCAGGGGGTTGCAGATTCACGTTGGTCTGCTGCCGCCACTCCACGTTCCAGCTCAGGTCAATCTGGAACGACTCACTTGGGCTCAGGGCCGTGCGACCCTCCAGGCGGTGGCGGTTGCTGAGTGCATCGGTCACCTGAAATCCGAGCCGCGGATCGAGGATGCGACTGCTCGGGGCAATTTCGCGCTTGAGTCCCAGCCGGTACCCGACGGAGGGCCCATCGCCACGCAGCGCGTCAAACAAGCGGTAGGACGCGTTCACGCCCGTCGTGTCTCCGTTGACGACCCTAAACGAGGAGCCCACATTGGATGACTGTGCACTCCAGTCGCCGTTGTAGTTGACGCTGAAGTCGTTGATGTCTAGGACCATGAGCGCAAGCCCCCGCAATAGGCCCATCGGATCGGGAAGGGGCACATCCTCCCAGTCCAACCCGTCCTCCTTGGACGATTCCTCCCCTTCTTCGCTCTCCTCCCCAGAGGCCCGCTCGTTTCGACCGTCGCCATCCTGGCGCTGAGCCTCCTTCAGCCGCTCAAAGAACCCGAACCGCTCCCACACCTTACTGGGACGCAGGGTGGCCCCCGTACGCAGTGTGAGCGAGTTGTTTACCCCAGCGCCCTGTAGGCTTCCCTTCGAGCCGTTCGACCAGTTGAACCGGGACTGATAGGAGACGTCTTGCAGATCGATCCAGTTAAGCCACTGCCGGTCGGCCCAGCCCATGCTCAGCGTAGCCGAGAACCGCTGCCCATAGTTGTTCGTGCGCGGACCCACCCGTCCGGTGAGAAGATCACGAAACACGTCCAGCTCCGACCGGCGAATCTGACGGTTTTCGAAGAAGACGGCGCTCCCCACCGAATCCGCCGTAAGGCCCGAATCCTCCAGGTCGTATCGCTCCAGGGTTTCCACATCGAAAAAGGACTCCGGGTTGTCCGGATCAATGTCGACATCTGTGAGCAACTGATTGCGGAGATTGTCGCTCCGGATGAAGACGTTCGTCCGAGTACGCGCGGAGATGTCGTTGAAGTTCTGTCGGGTATTGGAGTCGAAGCTGAAGCTCAGGAACTCGAAGGGGTCGTACTGGAGACTAAAGTTGCGGCGATGGCTGAACTGCTGGTTGTCCCGCAACTCATAGGCAATCCGGTAGGGACGCCCCTCCTGACGCTGCCCCGTGGGACGCTGCTGGGTCGTCTGTGCATTTCGCTCGGCGCTCGTCGAAAAGGAAAGTGAGCGGGGCACGTAGTTGAGCGCAAGGTCCGACAAGGCCCCGAGCACTGGCACATCGGGCAGGAACCAGAGCGGCTGAACCGTCCGCGGCTGCCCAAACTCCAGTCGGTACTGGAAATCCCCCGACCAATTCCACCGGTCGTCGAGCTGCTTCTGGGGGTTGCGCCGCCCCTGGTCGAGGTAGGAGAAGTTCAGCGACATTCCGTCGACGGTTTTCTGCAGCCACCAGGAGTCGGAGTTCTGCTTCGAAATGTCGACCGTCATCGTGCGGCGCATGCTGCGCGTTCGGGCCGCCGTGCGCACGCTGTCTTTCAGCCGGCTGCGGATCTGACTGGCGGAGAGGCCCTCAAACCGAGACGCGTCGCCGTATTCGTCCTCCACGTCCAGCGCGTCGAACTGCCGCGCCACACTGTTCACCTGCACGTCCCCACGGGTGGGATCGAAGCGCGGGACCGTACGGCTCGACTGCACCTGCATGGTCACGGGAATGCTCCATCCCGCCTCCTCCGGCAGGAACGCCCCCAGATCGAGCTCGGTGCGGAGGTTCCAGCTGGTGCTGCTGGCCTGATTCCGCTCGCTGAGGGTGCTGGAGAGCGCCCCGAATCCATCCGTGCGGCGCTGGAAGCTTCCCTCGACCGAGGCAAAGTCGGCCAGGTCAATGGACGCGTTGGCGTTGGCCGCCCACCCCTTTCGCTCATCAAAGCCGCTTACCCGGAGTTCGTTCACCCACACCTCGAAGTTGCGAAGAACCGGCGGCGTGGGGGTATCCCCGGGATCTTTTGCGTGCTCCACACCGATGACGATCGTCTTAATGTTTCGCAGCGACGGCGTGCCCCGTACCGTGAGCTTTGTTTTGGGAGGCGCAAAATTCAGATTCAGATCCACCTCGTCGCTCGAAAAGGGCTCATCCGTCTGCTCGGCCCGCTGGTCGCGGAGCAGCTTGAGCCGGTTGAGGCGCTCCAGCACCAGATTCATTTCGAAGTCTTCGGGCCAGAGATTCTGCGATCCCCCGGCGGTGGGCACGTCGCCCGGCTCCAACTGCTGCGAATACTCATAGTAATCGCCCGTCTCGCTGGATCCCAGTCGCACGAACAGCCGCAGGTTCTCCCGGAGCTTTTCCTTCTCGCTCTGGGCATTCGACGTCCCGTGCAGGTGCGTATACATCCGCAGGTTCGAGTATTTGAGCAGGTCGAGCCCCTGCCCGAACGTCTTGAACACGCCCCGCTGCTGCCCCGGTCCAAGCTGGTCCACATTCATCAAGAGCGCCTGCTCGCGGCTCCGCTGCTGCACGCCCCGAGACGTGCGGTTTTGCCCCACCACCGCACCGGCAGGCGGCTCGTAGCGGAGGTCTTCTTCATTGTTAATGCTGGCCACACGAATCTCGCCCGGCCCTCGGTTGAGCAGACTATCCATCTCCACAGGCTGCTGCGCCACCGGGTCCGAGGCCCGCCACTGGCTTCCCACCAGCTCTAGCGACGCAAACCGCATGGTCACCGGTGCTCGGTGCCCGGTCGTCCACAGGCGGATGGATTTGATGTCGTCGAAGTTCTCGATGTTGCCCACCTTGCGGGTGAAGGCTTCCACCGGAATGCGCACCTTGTACCAGTCCTCCTGCCGGCCCACCTTGCTCACTACATAGTCGGTCGGGCCCTGGTCGGTCCCCGCGCGCCGGTTCAGTTCGTCGAGCGGGACGGCGTACTGATAGTAGTTGTTGTCGATGTTGATTTGGCTCCCCACCCCGTCAAGCTTTTCGCGGTCCGGAGCACGGGACACCCCCCGCCGCACGGACACGTCTTCGGCCAGCTGGTTCTGCGACTCAAAGCCGTTGAGCTCCTGCCCCGCAAAGTACTGACTGAGGCGCTGCTGGATGGAGGCTCCATTCGGGAAAAACTCCGAATTGTCGTAGTACCGGTTGTTTTCGTAATAGTGGTAGTCGTCGGCGGAGGGATCAGCCTTCGTCCGCGCAATCTCTGCCCGCAGACGCTGCTGCTGTGCCGCGGTGAGCCCGAGCTGCCCAATGGCCGCCCCGAGGCTATCGGCCTGCTGAACAAAGTCGTCGTAGAAGTTCTGCTCGAGAAGCGCCGGGTTATAGGTTCCGTCGGTGTAGGAGACGAGTCCGTCGAGGCCCAAGTCCTGGGTCTTGCCGTTCCGCAGGTCAAGACCACCGCCCGGCTCAGCGTTGGGGATGCGGCTCAGCGTTCCCAGATCATCCTCGCTGAAGTTGAGGGAGAGCCCATCCTCCATGTCGATGCGCTGGTTGGGCACTACGTCTTCGGAGATCGTGCCGAGATCCACGAAGAGGCGTGCCCCGTCGGTGATCTGGCCGTTCTGAGGATACACCTTTACGATGAACTCGACAAACTCAACGTTCTGCACCGAGAAGTCGGTGTAGCCTTCAGGGAGGCTACGCGTGATGCCGCCCCATACCCGCGTCGGCTCCCGAAAGAAGTCCTCCAGGTTCTGAGTGTAGTTATAGGGCCCGCGCTCCCACGGGTCGAAATAGAGGTCGAAGGTACGGAGGGTAGGGTTGGCCTCGCCCTGCGTGTCGCGCCCCACGAAGACCTCCTGGGTGTTGATGAGATCCGTGGCTTCTTCCTCGCCCCCGTCTAGCGCCTGCAAAATATTTTCGTTGAGCTGGTACCACCCAAGCCGCCCCCGCCAGTGCGTTCGTCTTCGGTTGTCGTCGTACGTGCCCCGCCGTTCCCCGTCGAGGCCCGAGACGTTGGCAATCGAATCAGGCGCCGCGCTGACCTGCCAACTGCCCGGCCGCTCGCGCAGGGAGAAGGTGTTCTCAAAGCCCTCGAAATCGTCGATGTAAGACACCCCGTTGCGCTCGTCCGGCGCGTACTGGTCGGTCTCGCTGTCGCTCACGCGGTCCAGGGTCCGCTGGTACGCGTCGGTCGTGGTGTGGCCGGGCCGCAGCTGTGCAAACTCGCCAGAGACCGAAAGCCGGCTGTCCGCGCGGGTCTGCACAAGGGGCAGAGCATCGACCGCCTCCGTGAGCCACTGTGGCTCTAGGTCCATCGAGCCGTTCACGCCCCAGATGGTATTCTGGATCGGCTCCTGGCCGATGCGGAACTTGTCGACGGGCGATTTCTGGCTAAGCCGCATGACGGTCGCCCCGAGCGAGAACCGGTCCTCCAGCGACCAGTCGGCCCGTGCGCCGAGCAGGGTCTTTTTCTGGAGGTTCGTGAGGCTGTTCTGCTCGTAGTCGATGCTGATGTCGCGCCCCGCCGTGAGGTACGACTCATTGGTGATGTTTACCGTACCGCCCTGGTAGTCTACCCGATAGTCCACGCCCTCCTCCAGGGTTTGCCCGCCGGAAGTCACCTCCACCGAGCCCTCCACGAGTCCGGTAAACGCCTTCAGGTCGTAGAATTGCTTGGCACCGCCCGTGTACGATCCCCGCAAATAGTAGACGTTTTTCTGGGTGTCCTCTTTCTTGACGTTCGTCTTTTTCTTGGTGTAGAGATTCTCGAACGCGAAGGATTCCCCGGCGGCTCGACTTCCATTCTCCCCGGCAGCCTCTAAAATGCGCTCCCCAAAGGGCTGCAGGTAGGGGAAGTAGATGAGGCCTTCGTTGGAGTTGATGGTCTGTCGCAGAAAGTCAAATTGATCGTCGGGGTTGGGGGCGCCATTCTGGTCTACGCGGTCGAGCCCTAGCGTCTGGAGCAGCGTGTTCTGGCCGGTCACGTCCGGCAGCGTCGTGCGGGCTCCCTGTCCGGACGGCTGGTACTCGATGTCGAGTTCAAAATTGTCCGCATTGAGGTCGCGCCCCGACAACTCGTAGACGTTTCGGAGCTGCAGGAACCAGGCTGGCGGATTCACTCCTCCGTCCTCGCTCGGGGCCACCGGATCGGTGGGTCGCAGCAGCTTGAGCACGAGCCGATCGGCGTTGATGCCCCCGCTTGTGCCCCCCTGCGTAAAGTCGCCGACGGTGCGTACGGTGCCGTCATTCAGGCGGTACCGGAAGGCCACTGCCAACGCCTCGCTGGGGCGCAGCCGCTGCCGGAGCGAGATGAAGCCGAGCCGGGGGTCGAGCCGGTAGTCCTGTCCGCGCGTCAGCCGCTTGAACTCCCCGGCGTGGAGGTCCTGCTGGGTGTTCAGCGTGCGGTCCGTGCTGTCGGCGTTGCTCAGATACGAGGAGGCACGGGTGGTGCCGTCGCGGAGATTCTCCAGGTCGGTCTCGCCGTACTGGTCGCGCTGCGGTCTCGGAATCAGGGTTTCGGTGTATGCACTCGCCTGGTCCAAGAGCCGGGCCTCTTCCCCAAGATCCACGACGGCCACCGCCTGTCGGGTATTTGTTTGGTCGCCGGTCTGCTGCGTAATTTTCCAGACCTCCACCTCGGTCACTTCGTCGAATCCCTCGAAGGTACGAATCGTCGTCGGGTCCTCGTGGGCCCGGTTCCAGTTGTTGCGGAAGTAGTAGCCGAGAAAGTAGTGCCGGTTTTCGTCATAGTCCGTGGGCCGGAGGTCAAACTCCGTCTCCTGCGCGCCGCCCTCGATATTGAGGCTGTTGGACTGGCCCTCCTGCTGGCTCGCGATGGTCGTGAGGTGCAGGTTGCCAAGCTGAAACTCACTCTTGATTCCAAAGAGGCTCTGCCCCCCACTGATGAGCTGTGAAGGCGTCTGCATCGAGACGTTACCTGCCTCGACACTCTGCAAGATCTCGTCCTCGTAGCCCGTGTAGTTGAGTTTGACCTGGTTCTGGTAGTCGAACTGGCTCTTCGTGTCCCAGTCGACGTTGATCTTGAGCTTGTCGCCAATGGTGCCGGTAATGCCGAGCCGGAGGTCCTGCTTGAAATTGGGATTGAGCTGGCTGGCATCCCCGGTAATATTAACCTGCTGGTCGCTCTTGCGGTATTTGAATCCTGCCTTGATGTCGGCGCGGCCGTTGAGCCGAAGGTCCACCTGTGGCTTGCCAAAGACGGTGGAGAAGGCACTTCCGCGCCCGCCCGGCACCACCATGTTCACCCCCAGTCCGCTCCGGGTTTGCTGCTGCTGACGCTGCTCAGTGAGGGTGTGCCAGTTGTCGCGGAGGTTGGCGCGGTACCGCTCGCGTCGATAGACATCGGTGCTCACCCGCATCGGCCCCTCGGCCGCGAGTCCCGCATCGACGACGTAACTGTTTAGGGTGGAGTCGACCGTAATAGAGCGCTCGCCAGCCCCGGGGGCCCGGGGGCCCAAGAAGGGCGACGGCTGACCGAACAAGTCGGGCGAGCGATCGCTGGGCCGGGACGGCAGGTACCGGGCAACGACCCCAGTATCAACGACTGCGTTGGGGCGTCCGTCCCCTCGATTTCCCGGACCTACGACCTCAACCGCTACCGTGCTGTCAGGAAGCTCTCCTGAACTGGGCCCGAGTTCCTCTACCCGCTGCCCCTGCTCCTTCGCCCCCCCCGGATCGGTGGTCGTCGTGTCCGCCGCCACCGTGTCGGTACGGGCACTGTCGGAGGCCGGCGCGTCTTGGGCATGGGCTACCGGCGGAACCGCGATCCCCAAGCACACGGATGCCAGGATGAGCGTGGCCATCGATGCGACCCGCCGATGTCTTCTGGCCCTCACCGCAAGGACGGCCCAGGAAGAGTCCGAAAGCAAAGAGGCGATCAGCGGCACGGTCTCCGAGCAATCTCCGACAGGCTACGGCACGCGCCGGTACGGCCTTCCGGCGCGACGGACGGTCTCGGGAATGGTTGAGAACGACCTGTAGCGGTTCGTGCCGATACGGTAGGAGACGTTTGTGGGCGTGTGTCGGAGAGACAACCGGCCGCGGCCTATCGTTTGGAACAGCATGAACGTACGACCTATCACCGCAATCTTCAAACACGCTAATCAAGCCGTTCCGTTCCCGGCACCGCCCCCAGTCTCTCCCCCCTCCGCAGAGCGTAAGGCCTCCCTCCACCGGAGCATAGGGACCGAAGGAGTGATATACGGCCCGCAGGTCCGCGGGCCCTACCCTGAAAAGACCAGGGTCCGGCCCTCAGGCTCGCTGGCTGTCGAGCGGCCGTTTGGCCGTGACCTCCCGAAACTCCTCGTGTCGCTCCTCTCGAATGTTCAGTCCCCGATCGGCCACCTCCTGCAGAAATCGGTCGCGAGGCATTACACTTTCAGGTACGCCCGCTCCTCCACTCGCCACCGTGTCCGCCCGGGCCAGGAAGAGCGCCACCACGACCGTCGGAATGGCCGTGCACCGCATCATGGCCGTTTGTTGGGTTGCCGCGTCGTACCGTTCGATCATTTCGTAGACCAGGGTTGTAGGCCGTCCTTCCTGCTCGCCCCGAAGCAGCACGCGCAGGAGCACAGCGTCTTCGTAGTCGCCGCCCAGACGCTTCCGCATGCGCCGCACGAGAAGGTCGCGGTACGTGAGGTGCGTGCGCACCCCAATCTTGCGGTTTTCTGCGAGCCCGAGCCCAATGACAAACCGCATCTGATGGGCGTGCCCAGGCCACCGAATGGTCTTGTGGTCGAGGGCCTCCACATGGCCAGCCAGCGTGTCGGTGAGGGTTGAGAGGCCACCCTGCGTGCAGAAGGCTTCCATGGTGCCGAAGGGCTCTTCGAACTGGATCTCTTCCTCGCGGGAGAGGGCATCGGCCTCAATAACCTGTCCGTCCTCAATGAGCCGGGCCGGGTTCGTGTAGTCGGCGAGGATGCGCTCGGCCGACCACGAGATGCGGAAGTTAAAGGGCGGACTCGGATGCAGAGGGACGTCGCCCACGCGCAGGTGCGCGGCCTCGGCGCGGTCGAGCTGGTCGATGCCGTGCAGACACAGCACGTTTACCAGCCCCGGCGCCAACCCACAGTTGGGCACGATCCAGACTCCCTTCTCGCGGGCCCGCTCGTTGAGGGCCAACTCTCGCTCCACGAGGGCATCGTCGCCCCCGAGATCGCAAAAATGAACCCCGACGTCGAGGCACAGCTCCGCCAGTTCGAGATTAAACTCCGACGGGACGCAGCTAATAACGCAATCGCTGCCCTGTACGATCTGGGACAGTACGCCTGTGTCCCGGATGTCGACCTGGAACGAGCGCAGGGCTCCATCTTTGTCGACCTGCTCGTGCAGTTGTTGCAGCGCTTGGGAGCGGGTATCGCACACCTGAACCTGCGACACCTCGTCGCTCCGCGCACACAATTCGCGCACGACAGGGGCTCCGATGGATCCAGCGCCGAGAACAGTGATCGTCATGTGCGGTGGGGCCTTCGAGAAAGAGCAGGGACCGGCGCGCCGCGGCCACCCCGAAGAGTACGGCAACTACTCGACGTGACCGCGCCCTTCGAGGGCCCGCGAGAGCGTGGCCTCGTCGGCGTATTCGAGATCGCCCCCAATGGGCAGCCCGCGCGCGATGCGCGTCACCTGCACGTCGAACGGGTCGAGGAGTTGGGAGATATAGTACGCCGTGGTGTCGCCCTCCACGTTGGGATTCACGGCGAGGATGATTTCGTCGATCGGGGTCTCCGGTTCCGAGTCGTCCGCTTGCTCGTTCGCCGACGGCTCCTCGTCGCCGGACGTGTCTTCGCCGGTGGGGGCGTCGTCCGGGAGGGCATCGGCCGACGTGTCCTCGAACGACGAGTCGATTCGCGCCGCGAGCTCATGCACCCGAAGATCGTCGGGCCCCACGCCGTCGAGCGGCGAGATGACGCCGCCGAGCACATGGTAGACCCCCCGGTACTCGTTCGTCTGCTCAATGGCCGTGAGGTCGCTCGACTCTTCGACGACGCATATGGTGGAGGCGTCGCGCTTCTCCGAGCGGCAGATGGGGCACGGGTCCTGATCGGCCACGACGTAGCAGGTGGAGCAGCGCTGGACGTCCTCTTTCACGGCCGTCAGTGCATTGGCGATGGCCTCTACCTCTTCCCGGGGCATCTTCAGGACATAGTTGGCCAGCCGTCGTGCCGTCTTCTTCCCAATCGTGGGCAGCTTCGTGAACTGCTCCACGAGGGTCTCGACGGACTCCGAGGTAAACTGCATGGTGGTCTCGCGTTGCGAATGTCGAATTCCGAATGCGAATGGCGCACGTGACTGCCCTCATTCGGCATTCACCACTCGCAATTCGCCATTGCCTAAAGGCCCAGCTGGCTGAGGTCCATACCCTGCGGGAGCATGCCGCCCATGGACTTCTTCATCTCGTCTTGCGCCATCTCGGAGGCGTCTTCGAGGGCCTTGTTGACGCCAGCGATAACGAGGTCTTCGAGCAGCTCCAAGTCGTCCGGGTCTACGGCTTCCGGATCAATTTCGATGCCCGTGATCTCCTGGGCGCCGTTGGCCGTCACCTTGACCATCCCGCCGCCGGCTTCCGCCGTCACGGTTTTGTCTTTCAGCTCTTCCTGCGCGGCGTTCATCTTCTTCTGCATGTCCATCATTTTGCCGAACATGTCCTGCATGTTCATTCCCTGTCCCTGATTGGCCATAGCTAAGAAGGTCGGTCTGAATGCGAAGGCTCGTGGTGATGTAAGAGGCCTCCTTCCGCCAGTGCTTGGTGGAGGGACAGCCCTAATAGTCTAAACACAAGGAAGCGTAACGGGTGCCAACGGCAACCGATCCATCGCCAGCGCATGCCGCGTGGATTGTAACACGCAGCGTGAGCTACCAAACCGGCTCCGCTTCGAATTCCCCAAAGAGAACGTCGAGCGCCGGGTACGTGTCGCGGAGCTGCTTGAGCTTTTCGCGGGGACTGAGTGGTTCGCCTCCGGCATCCCCGTCTGTATCGTTCGCGTTGGTGGTCGACTCCACGACGAACCGAATGTCGTCGACGGATCGATCGAGGACGGTATTCAGGTGGCGGAGGAGGACGGTCCGTCGGTCGCGCAGGGTATCACGGTGAAGCGCGCGTGGCACGGCCACGGTGATCGTCTCGTCGGTATGCTCTACTGGTTCGGCCTCACTCAACAGAGTCCCCGCGCTTACAAACTCGCTCTTGACGGCCTGTACTACCCGAGGCCACTTACGGACCAGTCCGTCGTCGGTGGAGGCCACGGTCGGCTCGGCAACCGCGGCGGCCGGCGTGGTACCGTCGCCCGTAGTGCCGGCATCGTCGGCCGGGTCTCCCGTAGCGTCCGTCTCCGCGGCGTCGTCGGCGCTCCCTTCATCGGATTGGAGGGCGGGAGTCCCGAAGAGGTCGTTGTACCCGACGGAGGGATCGGAGTCGGGCGTTCTTCCCCCATCGCCCCCGGGCGGGTCTCCGGAATCGGACTCTTCGTTCTCGTCGGCCTCCCCCTCATCAACCGGTTCTTCGTCGGCCTCTTCCTCCGAGCCCGACGGTGCCTCTTCCGAGGCCGAAGCCTCGGCCTCCGACGGGTCCCGGGCTTCGGGGGACGCCGAGGACGCCCCCGGTGTCTCCCCCGCGGACGATGCGTCATCGTCCAGGGTGGGCACGGCGTCCGACTCCGACACGTAGTCCGGTACGGGCTCGGTGGCCACGTCGGCCGGCTCTGAATCCGACGACGCGTCCGGGGTGGAAGTGCGTTCGGACTGGGCGTCCGGCGTCGAGGCATCAGCGGAGGCGTCGTCGGGGGGCGTAGCGGCGTCGGTCGGCGACGAATCGCCGCCCGGCAGCGTGTCGGGCAGTTCGCCCGCCTCCGCCATCTGCTCCAGCCGATCTATTTTCTCCAGCACCTCGCGAAGGTCGGCCGTGCGGCGCAGCTGGGCCATCTTCAGGAGCGTCGTTTCTAGACGCAGGCGGGGTTGGGGACTTTGCTTGATGTCGTCCTCCGCGTCGCCGGCCATGGTAAGGAGGCGCAGCAGGTCGGGCTCCTCGAAACGCTCGGCTTCTTCGGCGTAGCGGGTGCGCGTGGACTCGGCGACTTCTTCCAACGCATCTCCCCCCAGCGAGTGGGCCACCAGCAGGTTGCGTACGTGCTCGGCTAGGCCCACCAGCACCTCCTGCAGGTCGTACCCGCTGCGCACCACGTGGCGCACCAGCTTGAGCATGCCCGCCGTGTTCTGGGTGGCTACATGATCGGTGAGCTTGAAAAACAGGTCCTGGTCGACCACGCCGAGCGCCTGGGTGAGCTCGCCGTACTCCAGCGTGGATCCACAGAGCGACAGGGCCTGGTC
Organism: uncultured Bacteroidota bacterium; assembly: GCA_913055845.1. Classification (GTDB taxonomy): domain Bacteria; phylum Bacteroidota; class Rhodothermia; order Rhodothermales; family Salinibacteraceae; genus Salinibacter. The sequence goes on from CAJXKO010000061.1 coordinate 14,326, forward strand.
GAACGCCGAGAGGGCGTCGCGGAGTGCGCCGTTGCCCTTGCGCGCCAGCAGCATGAGGCTCTCCTCGTCGGCCTCCACCCCCTCCACCTCGCACACCTCGCGGAGGCGCTCTACAATCTCGGACACCGGAATGCGACGGAAATCGAACCGCTGGCACCGCGACAGGATGGTGGGTAGCACCTTGTGCGGCTCCGTCGTCGCAAAGATAAAGAGAGCGTGGGCGGGCGGCTCCTCCAGCGTCTTGAGCAGGGCGTTGAAGGCCTGCTTCGACAGCATGTGTACCTCGTCGAGGATGTACACCTTCTTCTGCTCCCCCTGCGGCGGGATGCGTACCTTCTCGCGCAGCTCGCGGATGTCGTCGACCTTGTTGTTCGAGGCCGCGTCCATCTCGAAGACGTTCAGGCTGCGGCCCGCCTCAAACGACTCGCAGGAGTCGCACTCACAGCAGGGCTCAGCACCGTCCTCGCGCTCCTCTCGCGGCGTCTCGCAATTGATGGCCTTCGCCAGGATGCGGGCCGCCGTGGTCTTGCCCACGCCCCGCGGGCCGCTGAAGAGGTAGGCGTGCGCGAGGCGCTCCAGCCGAATCGCGTTCTTGAGCGTCTCGGTGACGTGCTCCTGCGCGACGACTTCTTTGAAGAGCGACGGCCGGTACTTTCGGGCCGTGACGAGGTATCGCTGGTCGTCCATGGAGGCGGCAGGCGAGGCGTAGGAAAGAGGAGGCGACGAGGCTGGGGCGGTGTCTTTCGACCAATATAGCAGGCGAATCAGGGCGGAATCAACTGCCCATTCGCTCCGGGGCTCCGGTCGGTGTGAGGCCGGTACGCGCACCGCTCCAGGTGGGGTTCGGGAACGGGACGTTCGTGTGCAGGCCGGGGCGCCGATAGCGTCGCCCTCACAACAGGCCGTCTCCCGCAGCGACGACCTTGGTGCGGCCGAGCCGATCGCCCCAGCGTCGCCCTGTCGAGTCGGCAAACACGTTGTAGATCTCGAACAGGATAAATCCCAGGCCCAGCAGCGACAGTAGGGAGGCAAGCGTGCCGCCCACAATAGGGACCGCGACAAATACACCCGCCACGGCGTTGACGCCAAGCATCCAATTCCGGTGCACCGAGGTCTCCATGGTGAGCGGCCGCTCGTCGAGGTGCACGAGGCGAAGGCCCATCACGTACTTGCCGACCGAGCGGAAGCGGACTGGGCCGACCTGTAGCCCATCCCGTCCTACCAGGTAGGCCCCCATCACCAGTCCCCCAAGCAACGGCACCCCTGCCAACAAGGCCGCGAGGGCGGTGGCGATAATGCCGTCGAGCAAGGCTGCGACGGCTCGCTGGTGGTGCGTGGGCGTCGACCCGTTCGGGGAGGACCCGTTCATGGCGACTGGGGGTCAGGTTGGAGGCGCAACACGAAAGCGGGGTCCCCCGGCAGGGGTTCCGTACCGGCCGTCCCGCACCTGCTTAATGATTATTTTCGGCGCCCGACGAGGGGTCGGGTGTGTCGGGCTCTCGACGCTTCGGGTCCGGCGTGTTGGGTTCCCGGCGCGTAGGGCTTGGCACCTTGGGTGGTTGCTTGGGCTGCCGTTGCGGACTGCGCTGGGGGCTCCGCTCCGGGGTGCGCTGGGGCGTGCGGCGGCGACGTGGGTTCAAAGGGGCGGATTCGGTCATTGGATTGCGCGCCTCTCGTCGGTATTCCGTCGAAGGGAGACATCGTACGAGACGCCCTGGCAGTTGTTGGGTCCACGGCCCTCCGAATCAGTCCGAGGAATCGGTGGGCGATGTCGACTCCACAGCGGCCTGCGCCTGTTCCGTCTCACCCTCGTGCTCTCCGTCTTCCGACACCGAGCGCAGAGCCTCCGTGTGGGGCCGGGGACGGGTCACCGTCACCGGCTCCGGCTCAAAGCACTGACGACAGCGCGGCTCGTAGGCCTCGGTGGCTCCGACCAGCACGCGGTCCTCCCCCGGCACGATGCGCTGAGAATGATTGGCCGGCGCGCCGCACACCACACACACGGCGTGCAGCTTGGTCACGTGCTCGGCCACGGCCATGAGCTGCGGCATGGGATCGAACGGCTCCGCCTGGTAGTCGGTATCGAGCCCTACCACGATCACGCGGTGCCCCTCGTCAGCAAGCGCCTGGCAAACCGGCACCAGATCGTCGTCGAAGAACTGCGCCTCGTCGATCCCCACGACATCTGCTTCGTTGACCAGTCCTCGAATCTCGGCGGGCGCGTCGACCGGGGTGGTGGTCACGGAGTTTTCGTTGTGGGAGACGACCTCGTCGTCGCTGTAGCGCTCGTCTAGCGTCGGCTTGAACACCTTCGTCTGCTGGCGGGCGATGCGGGCGCGGCGCAGGCGACGGATGAGCTCCTCGGTCTTGCCGCTGAACATGGAGCCGCAGACGACCTCAATCCATCCGGTCGTGCGGTCGCGGTCGACGATGTGGGGTTCGAGGGCGGACATGGGGAACCTGCTTGGTGCGGAAGGTGCTACACGTATCCCAAAGTAACCGCGGTCCGCCCAGGAATTCCAGAGGGGTTTTGTATGGAAGCCAGGAAAGCCGAACAGGAAGAATACTGCCCGCGCGGATGCCGTCTCTCCCACCCTTCGACGAATTCGATGGACGCCCAGTACAAACGCGAGCGTGCCCGTCGCGACTAGGCGACGAGCCGTCGCTCCGGGGTGGGGGTGTCCTCCTCTCCATTCGTCGCCCAAGGCCTCTCGCCCGTCGTATTCTGCCCAACCTGTGCGGCTCGGAGCCATTTGCGCGTGCCCCCTTCCTCTCGTTCTTCGTCCCGGCCTCTCCTGCCCGTCCATGGAACTCCACATTGACAACGTATCGAAAACCTACGGCGACGGCACCCGAGCCGTCCGGGACGTGTCCCTCACCGTGTCGGAGGGCCTCATCGGACTGCTCGGGCCCAACGGGGCCGGCAAGTCGACCCTCATGCAACTCATCGCGACCCTCACGAAGCCTACGGCGGGCACCCTCCGTTGGAACGGAACCGACATCGTCGACCATCCCGCGGCGATGCGGCGCGTACTCGGTTACTTGCCGCAGGACTTCGGGGTGTACCCTGAGCTCACCGCCCCGGAATTTCTGGACTACATGGCCGCCCTGAAGGGGCTGCCGGGCGACGCGGCGGGGGCCCGCATCGACACCCTCCTGGACATCGTGGGACTAGAAGATGTCCGCGACCGGGTCCTCGGGGGCTTCTCGGGCGGGATGCAGCAGCGGGTGGGCATTGCCTGCGCCCTCCTGAACGACCCCGACCTGCTGGTGGCCGATGAGCCGACGGTGGGGCTCGATCCGGAGGAGCGCGTGCGCTTCCGCACCCTGCTAACCGACCTGGCCGAAGACCGAGTCGTGCTCCTCTCTACGCACATCGTGTCGGACGTAGAGGCCACGGCCACGCGTCTCGCCATCATGAACGACGGGCGGCTCACCGCCACGTCCTCCCCGAAAACCCTCATCGATCAGGTGCGCGACTGCGTCTGGGAGTGGGTGGTGCCACGGAGCGAGCTGGGCACGGTGCGGGACCGATATCCGGTGACGAAGCTGACCCACGAGTCGGATGGCGTCCGCGTGCACGCGGTGGCGGACCAGCAACCAGCCACGAACGCTTCGCCCGCCCCCCCGACCCTCGAAGACGCTTATCTCTCGCTCCTGAGTGACACGTCCACCCCACCTCGATGATGGCCCTTCGTGCCTGGTTCCACACCGCTGCGGCCGACCTGCGGGCACGCCTCCGGGACCCCCGCCTCCTGATGGTGGTAGCGGCCTGCATCTATCTCGGCCACCTGGTCCTGACCGGCCGAATCGAGCTCACCCTCGTGGGCCGCACGTACCGCGGGGTCGAGAATGCCGCCTGGATGGGAACGATCCTGTCTCTCACGGCGGCCTTCGTCCTCGTCTTCTTTGGGTTCTATCTCGTTCGGGGGGCGCTTGCCCGCGACCGCCAGGTCCGTACGGCCCCCCTTGTGGCCTCTTCGCCCGTCCGCTCGGTGACGTTCCTGCTGGGCAAATGGGCGAGCGGCACGCTGTTTCTCCTGCTCCTGGCCGGCAGCATGGTCCTGAGCCTGGCGGTTCTATTCGTACTACGTGGGAACGGTCTTCCGGCACCCGCGCCGCTCCTGACACCCTTCCTCCTCTTCGTGGTCCCCACGGCGACGGCCGTCGCCGCGCTCGCCCTCGTGTTCGAGTGTCTGCCGGGCCTCGGGGGCACCGTCGGCGGCATTCTCTACTTCATGGGCGCCGTGGCGGCGGTCACCGCCCCTGTCCTCGGCTCCGCCCCGGTGGACCTGCTGGGCATGGGCACGATCCACGACAGCATGACCCAAGCCCTGCTCGAGCAGTACCCTGAGGCCGACCTCAAGACGATGTTCAGCTTCGGGTACTACCGAGACCCCGCGGAGCAACTGAAGACCTTCCGCTGGGACGGGGTGGCCCTCACCGCCGACCTTGCTGCCCGCCGCGCCGGACTCGTTCTGGGCAGCGCGGTGCTCGCCGCGGGGGCAGCCCTTCCGTTTGGCCGCTTCGACCCGAGCCCGGCCTGGTGGGTGCAGATGGGCGCGGGCCCTCCCACCTCTGATTCTGACGCCTCCGAGGCTTCCGCGGAGACGCGTCCCTCCGTGCCGGCGGCATCTCCAGAGTCTTCGATCCCCGAATCGTCCTCGCGGTCGGCGTCTCTCAGTCGCCTCTCGGCCGCTCGTTCTCTGCGCCCTATTCGCCTCTTCCTGGCGGAGGGGCGGCGCGCCCTCCGGCAGCGGTCGTGGACGTGGCAACTGGGTGCGCTGGTCCTCATTGGTGTGGGACTGTGGTGGCCCTCAAGCACCGGCCTGCTCGTGGTCGCGTGGCTCTGGCCGAT
>CAJXKO010000062.1 GCA_913055845.1 uncultured Bacteroidota bacterium
CCGACGTACGTCATCTGAAAGAGCGTGATCAGCCGCTGGAGGCGCTGCTCCTCGGCGGTGGGGGCACGGACCTTGTAGTCGGGATTCTGTCGCAGGTCCACCACCGCGCCGTTGTCGTAATCGAACCGCCCGGGCTGGGCGTACCCCGTATCGGCACGGTTCACCACCATGGTGGCGAGGCGGGGCGTGTCGTGCGAGCCGATGAGGTTTTGGAGTGCCCCTCGCACACGCGGCGGATGGGCCGACCGGCGCTCGAGGAGCAGCTCGGCGAAGCGGGACGGCTCAATGGCGCGGTCGATAAGGAAGCCCTTCACGGGAAAGGCGAACCCGTGGTAGTTCATCGTGGCCGAAAAGCCCGTCTCTTCAAGGTAGCCGGAGGCATCCTCCCACACCTCCGACACGGTGTACGCCTCCGGGTTGATCTCTCGCACGTGGGCGTTCCACTCCCGCCAGAAGCCCTTCGGCACCTCTTCCGCCACGTCAAGCCGCCAGCCATCCACGCCATCGGACGGGTCGCCGTCCCCGTTCGGGTCCATCCAGCGCTCGGTGGCATCCAGGATGTACTGCCGGGGTCCGGCCTGCAGGTTCGTGCCGGCCTCGTTGTTGGCGAACTCGGGGAGCGATTGCACGCCCCACCAGCCCGTATAGTCGAACTCGCTGGTGTCGGGCGTGGCCGGGTCGTCGAAGGAATTGACCGCGTACCAGTCGGCGTAGCGGGAGTCGGCCTGGTTCTCCACGAGGTCCTTGAAGGCAAAGAAGTCGCGCCCGGTGTGGTTGAACACGCCGTCGATGACGACGCGGAAGCCACGAGCGTGGGCTTTGTCCAGAAGCACAAAGAAGAGCGAGTCGGCCGCGGTGGTGCGCCAGGTGGAGGGGTCAGTGGGATCCTCCTGGGCGATCAGCGCCTTGTCCCCCGCGGGGTCCGGCCCGAAGTGAGGATCGATGTGGTGGTAGCTCCGGCCGTCGTACTTGTGAAGCGAGCGTGCCCAGAAGACGGGGTTGAAGTACAGGGCCGTGACGCCGAGGGAGTCGAGATACGGCAGGCGGTCGATCACGCCCTGCAGGTCGCCGCCGTAGCGGCGGTCGTAGACGCCGTCGTAGAAGCCGCCCATCTGCCGTTCCCAGTCGGCCTGTTCGTACCAGTCGCGCGTCCAACGAGTGGGCCGCCACGATGTCGGCACGTCGCCAACAGGCCGCTGCAAAGACGCTCGGACCGGGTCGTTCGACGGATTGCCGTTCCGGAAGCGCTCGGGAAAGATCTGGTACCAGACCGCATCCTGGGCCCAGGCCGGCGTGCGTTCGGCGGGCGTGGTGGAGGGGCGCTCCTCCGGTGCGGACCGGCAGCCGACGGCTCCGGCCCCCACCACAAGTATCAGCCCAACGACAACGGCGGGGAGAGACGACGGGGACTGGGTGGAGCGGGACCTCATGCGATCGACCGTGGAATCTGGACGTGAAGCGGCCCATCGCTGCCCGGCTTCGCAACTGCCTCCTCAGCGGAGTTGGACGCCGGGACAACGAGATGAGCACTGTTGGGCCGATCCGGCGGCTCCGGAAATTTCTCATCGTCGCCGTCGTCTCCGTTCCCCCCCGTCAGCCCGCACGCGGGCAATACGCCGAGAACCCCGACGAGAAGGAGACCGATCAGAATCCGAGAACCGGCGGAATATGTCACGGCGACCACAACGATTGGGTGCGGAGTGCAGAAAAGAGCGACGCCTACCGGACGAGGGTCATCTTCTGGGACCGCGTGGCCCCATTGGCCTGGAGTCGAACAATGTAAAGCCCACTGGCGGCGGCCGTGCCCCCGCCGTTACGGCCGTTCCACGTAACCCGGTGCAGGCCCGCCTCTTTCCGTCCGTCGACGAGGACCTGCACGCGCCGTCCCAGCAGGTCGTACACCTCCAGCCGCACATCGCTTGCATCCGGCAGGGTGTACTCGATGGTGGTCCGCTCCCGGAACGGATTGGGATAATTGGACCACAGCGTCAGCGACTCGGGCTGGAGCTGGGACTGCTCCTTCTCGACGAACGACTTGGATCCGGTGAGGAGGGCCCATCGAGTCTGCTCCTCGGTCGGGGACAGCTCTACAGACGTGCCGCTGCGAAGATCGTGGGACGCGCCCGTTTGTCGATTGACGAGCCGAACCGTCGTTCCGGCCGCCGGCAAGTTCTCGACGGAGACCCGAACAGGTGCATCCGGGGTTGCTCGCAGCACCAACTCGTACGCCTCTCCCCCGTCGTCCTCCCCTGTGGCCCGGAGCGAACGCGCAAGCGACCGCGACCGCGCCGACGCGTCCCCGTCGTTGGCTCGCACGCGCAGACTCAAGGACTCAAACTGACTCGGCGGGGCAATGACGTCCTCCGTCCCGACTCCATTCTCGGCGTCCGGCCCCCGTCCCACCCGCACCGTCGAGGTGGCCCCGTCGGGGCCACGGGCCGTGACGGTGAGCAGGTCTGCCGCGGCCGTCTGTTCAGAAGCTGATTCCGCGCTATTGTCGCCAGCGACGAATGGGACCTTCAGGCGCGCCCGCCCTTCCTGATTGTGGAAGTAGAAGGCTTCGCCCTGCCGTGCCGAGGCAAAAGTGCCGGTCTGACTGAAGCTTCCGTCGAACCGCCAGAGGGGCTGCAACGTCCCATCGTTGGCCGCCTCCACTTCGCTCCACGGCACGTCGACCGCCAGCGGGTTTGAGATAATATTCCATCCCTGTCGTAGGCTGATGATTGCCACCTGACGACCGGCATCTTCAACGAGAGACACGGACGTGAACTCGTCCTCCACGCTCCAGGACGATTCGCTGATGGCCCAGAAGCCCCGTCCGGAGGCAAAGTCGAACGTCGACGACCCGTCAAATTTCTGTAGGTAGTCCTCCGCGGAGCCGTCGTCCCAGTACGCCTGCCACGCGTCGCCCGCGGTCCCCTGGAAGGTATCACCGAGTCCACGACTCACCTGCCCCGGCAGGGCGACGAGTCGGTAGTCGCTCTTGGTGCTGCCGTCCCCGAACGACCGCGATGCCGACACCGCCACGGTCGACGGACGCAGAAGGACGCGCGCCGACGAGGAGGCGCTACTCCGCATCCCGTCATTGTCCTGGGCCACAACGCGGTAGTAGTATGCCGTCCCCTGCGTAACGGTCGAATCAGTGTAGCTCGTCGTCTCCTCCCCCACGATCGCGAGACGCTGCCCCGTCGTGTCGAAAGTCGCCGTGGTGCCGCGGTACACTTGATACCCGGTGACATCGCTCGCTGCACTTGCCTCCCAGGCGAGGGACGCAGTGCCCGCCTCAAGGTCGCCCGACGCCTCCACGTTCGTGGGAGCGGTGGGGGGCGGTGCTACAGCATCGTAGGGCACGAGGCCAGCCTCCGGCGTGTCGACCGGCGCGCTGGTGTAGATGTGGAACTCGCCCGGCGCCATCGGAATCCCGTCGCCGCGCTCCTCCTCCTCGATCTGTACAGCTTCACCAGTAAAGTAGTCGTACCACGTGCCGGCGGCCGGGAAGTCGGCCGTCACGTCGCGCGCTTCGACGCCGAAGTTGCCGACGACCACCGCGTCCATCGACGGGTGCTGAAGCTCGATGCGCCGCCCTCGGGTTTCGGCGTCCACCCGCAGACGTACGTCCGTCTCGGGCGCGGTAAACACGTCGTGCTCTTGGCGCAGGTTAATGAGGGCACTCCACGTCTTGTAGAGCGCCACCCGGTCTGGGCTCTGGTCTGGATTCCGATAGTCCCAGCGAATGGGCTTCGGAGCAGTCCGTCCCGGAGCCGCACTCGGGCACTCGTCCCCGGATCCTTCCAGGCATTGCTCCCCGTTGTTGCCGTAGCCGTAACCGAGTTCGCCAAACTGCCACAGCATGCGCGGGCCCGGCACGGTAAAGAAGAAGCTTCCAACGAGCTTCTGACGCTGCAGGGCCGTCTCCAGTTCAGTAATGTCGTAGCCCTCCCCATTTGAGTTTCCGTTTGCCCGGTTTCGGTACATGAGCCACTGCTCATCGTGGCTCTCCATGTACGTGATGTAGTTGGGGACGCTGAGGCCGCGGTTCTCGTAGTACGTATTGGCGAGGTCCGATCCCTCCATGTAGCCCTGCGCAGCCTGGCTATACGGCTCGTTCATGTTGTTCCAGAGCATCATGCCCGGACGGCCCTGGTCCACCTTGTAGGACGCCAGCGCCTGCTCCTCCTGAGTCGCCGCGAAGTGTTCGAGGATAATATACGCCTCTTCGTCCACCGACCAGATGTCATCGGCCATCCGCTGGAGGAGGTCAATGCGACTCTGGTCGTAGCTGCTCCAGGCCGCCACGTCGCCCCTTGTATCCGTCTGCGTAAAGCCCTTCGAGAGATCAAACCGGAAGCCGTCGACGTTGAATTCGGTGAGCCAGTACTCATTGGCCCGGTCCAGCCAGTCCTGTGTGCGGGAGCTCTCGTGGTTAAGGTCGTTGAACACATTGAATGGGTGTCGTGCTTCCGGATTGGCCCACGGATTTTCGGGCGTGGGGGGGCCAAAGGCACCCTCATTGAAGAGCCGGATGAGCGGGGACTGCCCAGTGGCGTGGTTGTACACCACATCCAGGATGACGGCGATGCCCTGCTGGTGGGCGGCCTCCACCAATTGCTTCAGTTCATTGGCCGGACCGTAGTACTTGTCCGCCGCCAAGTGCATCGACGGGTTATAGCCCCAACTTTCGTTTCCGTCGTACTCGCTAACCGGCATCAACTCGATTGCATTTACACCGAGTCGGTCTAGGTAGGCCAGCGTGTCCTGCATCGTCTGGTAGTCGTGCGCCTCGATGAAATCGCGCACCAGGAGTTCGTAGATGACGAGGTCCTCCTGGGCGGGTCGTTCGAAGCTCGAAAAACTGAAGTCCGACTGGCCCGGCCGTAACACCGACACCAGCTGATTGGCCTTGTCGTCGGGGTAGGGCTTCAGATCGGGGTAGGTCTGCTCCGAGATTGCGTCGTCGTTCGGGGTGAGCACCTTCTTCGCGTAGGGGTCGGGGATGCGAAGCGCCCCGTCGACCAGATACTGAAAGCCATACTCCGTCCCCGGCGTGAGGCCAGTGATCTCGGTCCAGTAGCGCACGTTGTTCCCCGAAATCGTCTCCCGCTTCATCTGGTGAGTGGGCTGGACCTCCCAATCGGAGAACTCCCCCACCGCATGGACGAACTCCTTGTTCGGGGCCTGTAGGACGAGCACGGCCGAGCCGGTTCCCGTATAGTTGATGCCCTCCTCGTAGCCGTCGGGAACAGGCTCTTCCTGCGTCGCCGCGGCGCGCACGGCGTAGAGAGAATCGCGGGCCGTGTTGCCGTCCGTGTCGGTCGCCTCTACCACCACGTCTCGCCGCCCCGACGACGTAAGCTGCAGGTCGTACTGCAGCGTATCATCCGCCACGCTAACCTGCTCGGTCCCATTCACCGACAGCGTAAACTCCTGCGGCGCCGTTCCGTCGTTGGTCTGTGCTATGGCCTGGATCGCAATCGTGGTGTCGCGATTGCCCACGACGAGCGGATCGACGAGGCTCGCGGAGGGGGTCGTAATGTCGGTCAGGACGGTCGCGTCGGGATCCCCAAGGTCGACGATAATGTCGGCACCCCCTTCGGCTTTCCCTTCCTTCGAGCCGTCGCTATTGCGGAAGACGAAATTCATCGTCTCGATTGTCTCGCCCGCCCCGAGCGTGCAACCGGTGCTGTTGTCGTTATAATACTCCCGAATGGTGCGGCCTTCTATCGCGAGACGGTATCGATTCGGCCCCACCTGGGTCAACTGCGTGTCGTCCCGATTGCCGGTAAACTGGTCGCTGGTAGGCCAGTGGTTTTTGACGCACGTCCACTCATCGGGACTCTCACTGGTGAAGACGCCGGTGTGGGCGTACACCTCACCGTCGTGGTCTTCGAGCCCGCCGGTGCCCTGCTCTGCGTTAAAGTACACCGTGACCGACTGGTCCGCCAGGGGGATGGGCGGCTCCGTTTCCACGACGGGCTCGGAGCCATCCTGGGCCAGGCTGGCCCCGGGTCCGCTCCCCATCAGCACCACAGCCAACGCGAATGCGGCGAGAACGAATCGGCGAGGCATCACAGCAGGCACAAGTCGTGCAGGGACGGACGAAAGACACATGCGTAATACATAGAGGAGCGCTCCCCCCAAAGATGGACGAGAGCGCTCCGGAACGGGGTGGACCCCCCACCGTCGTTAGTTGCTGGGCTCGAACCGAATGTCGTCGATGAGAACCTGCTGGCCACCATCAAAGCCCACGTTCGTGATGCCGGCGCTCTGCAGCGCGGACGGATCGTCGCCGAGGGTTTCGACGGGCACCTCGACCTTCGTCCACTCGTTGCCACCCGGAATGGTCACATTTACACCATTGTCGAAGTTGTATCCCCCGGCCCCTTCAGCGGTCTCGACGAAGACCAGGCGCGTCTGCTCCTCGGCCGACTTGGCCCAGAACGAGAGCACGTCGCCGGCCTCCGCATCGACGAACAGAAGGTCGTAGTTGTACCCGAAGCATCCGCCCCCCGTCACGTTTCGGGCCCGCACGCCATTGCTCATTTCCGCTACGTCCTGCGTCGATTCCAGCGCAGGACAGTTGTACTCGAGCGTTGTTTCCTCGAAGTCGTGCACCTCCGCCAGGGCCTGACTCTCATTGGCAAAGGCGAGTTGGTCGACGTAGTAGGTGACGTTCTGATCGGTCGCCATGCTAATGCTCTGAAGCGCGCCGTTCCCGCCGGCCCGCGACGCCACCGGGTTGAAGTCCGAACTGATTTGATTGAGCGCGATCGCATACTTGGCCCACTCCGTGCCTGCCGGCACCTGCACGTCGAGTTCATGCGTGGTAGTACCGCTTCCTGTCTCTTCGGTGAACGAGAACGTAAGGGTGAAGTCCGTGCTCTCGTCGCCGCGAAGGAGAAACGTAAACCGACTGGCACCGGGTACGCTCGTGGTCCGCCCAATTGTCACGCTGCCACTGCCGGACACCTCCAGGGCCTCGTTGCCGGTACTATTCTCCGCCACAACCATCTCTGTGGTGTCCACTGTCGCTCCGCCGGAGGTACTCAGAGGCCGCTCCTCAAAGTCCGACACCGACGCACTGGTGGACGAAAACTCGCTCTGGATGAGGAAACGACTCACCGTTACGTTCACTGTGTCGGCGACGGTGCGCCCATCCCCTGCGGCCTGCACGATGGCCTGTTCAGTCACCACGCCCTCCACGTCTCCGTCGTAGGACAGGGACCAGCGCTGCTCCCCGCTCCGGGGCGACCCGGACTGGTTTGCGCTTTCGGCCTGGAGATTGCCGGTCGTCTCAAGGCTGGGGTGGTCGTCTAATCCCTGATACGTGAGGGAAAGGTCAGCCGTCCCCTCCGTCAACACCAGCGAGACCCCAGACGGCGCGTCCAGGGCCGGCTGGACATCAAAGTCCTCAACGCTGGTGGGGCTGTCGTCACACCCGACGAGCCCAACAGTGAGGAGCACAGCGAAGGAGATCTTGAAAAGCAGCGTGGCGGTACGGCGCATGTCGCAAATTGAGGAATGTGAAAAGCAAAACAGGCAGAGAGTGGCGGGGCAGACAACCTTCCAGACGGGGCGGTGCGCCGCGGCTCTCCGCCGCGCACCGCCCGCCTTCGGAGACACTAGTAGCCTTCATTCTGGTCCAGATTCGGATTGGCTCGCAGTTCAGAGGCCGGAATGGGGTAGAGGTTGCGGAACGACTGCGTCGTCGTCCCTTCCTGCACGCCCCCCTTCCAGGGCCACACGCCATTTTCCGAGAACTGGTCGAACCGAATGAGGTCCGTCCGCCGGTGTCCCTCCCAGAAGAGCTCGCGACTCCGCTCATCCAGGATAAAGTCGAGCGTGAGATCGCCCTGCGAGAGGTCGCGTCCAATTCCGGCGCGCTCCCGTAGGTCGTTGAGGAGGGACAGCGCAAGTGCCTCGTCGCCGCCACCGCCCCGGAGCGTCGCTTCCGCGTACATCAGGTAGGCATCCGCGAGGCGGAACATCGGAAAGTCCGTGTCCGGGAACGTCACGTTGGAGCCCGGCTGGCCGTCCGACGTGACATTCTGAAATTTCGGCGCCGCGTATCCTTGCGAGAAGGCCCCAATCGGGTCTTCCGTCGTCTCTCCGTTCGTGAGCGTCGCGTCGATTTCCTTCTCCTGCCCTTCCGTGAAGAAGAAATCGTCCCGGGCGTCTGTCCCCGAATACCGCTCGACCGCCGCGCTCGTGGTGCGAAGACCAGCCCACCCAAAGTCGAGCCCAAAGGTCGCGGGGTCCATCTCATTCCCGACCGGGGCGTGCGCGAGGAAGGTCGTGCCGCCAAAGTGGCGCGTGTTCTCTCCATCCTGCGGAATGGCGAAGATCACGCCGTCGGCCGTGTGGTTGTCGGCAAGAAACAGGTGGCGCTGGTTGTCTTCCAGGCTGTAACCGGCATTGATGATCCGCTCGGTGTACTCGACGACGTCCGACGAGCGGTTCTCACCGATATACGTGGGCGCGTTCTGGTACAGCTTCGCCAACAACATCCACGCCGCCGCCCGATCGGCGCGGCCGTACTCCCCTTGGCGCGGAGGCGGCAGCACCTCTTCGTTGTCACTGTTGGTGATAGCCTGCAACTCGCTTTCGATGAAATTGAAGATTTCCTCCCGCGTGCTCTGCTCCGGCGCCTCTGCTCCGCGCGGGAAGTCCTCCGTCACGAGCGGGATGTCGCCGAAGAGATCGATGCCGTGCCAGTAGCTCAGCGCCCGGAGAAAGCGGGCCTCAGCCCGGTACTGCTGGATCTCCTGCCGCCGTTCGGCCCCGACGTTGCGCTCAGACAGCCGTCCCTCCGTGGACTGGCGCAGGAATTCGTTGGCCTGAGAGACCTGGAAGAACACCCGGGAGTACATGCCCACCGAGAACTGGTTGGAGGCCGTCCAATTGTGATTGTTCAGCCGGCGGATGCCGTTGTCATTCCAGGCAATCACTGCCTCATCGGTCGACAGCTCCTGCATTTTCCAGTAGAGGCGCATGTACTGCGAGAAGCCCTCGTCACTGATCGCCCCGATGTCGGCGTCACCCGCCGGGCCTTCCTGGCCGGTCACGTTCAGCCCCCCGTACAGCTTCGCGAGATAGGACTCGTAGGCCCCCTCCTCGCTAAACACATTGTTTGCCGTGGCACTGCTTTGTGGATTTACCCCGACGTCCGTACAGCCTCCGAGGCCGACGAGGCCGACCGCAGCCAGAACGAGAAGGAGAGGAGAAAGAAATCGATGATATGTCACACCAGTCATAGCGATAAAGATGGTATTTGTCCGAATGTATCTGTGCGGGGGCCCGCTTCGTTCTGCGTCTTACATCTGGAGGTTGATGCCCGCCGTAAATGTCCGGGACCGCGGGTAAATCTGATTGTCAATCCCGATGTTGGACGATCCTGGGCCTCCCACTTCGGGATCCGGGCCGCTGTATCCCGTCAGCACGAACAGATTGCTCGCCCGGGCAAAGATCCGAAGCTGGTTGACCGACGGGATCGACCCGAAGGTGTATCCTACCGAGATGTTATCAAGACGCAAGAAGTCGCCATCCTCAACGTACACGTCGGAGAAGTACTGCGGCGTCTCAAAGCCGTTTTCCACTGCGGACTCGTGGACGTTGGAGGGCGCGAAGTTCCGGATGTTGTTAAAGTGACCGAAGTTCGACGCCACATTGTTGTAGACCTGCTGCCCGAGGTGGGCCCGGAGGGTAAAGCTCAGGTCGAAGTTCTGGAACGTCATCTGGGAGGTATGCCCCAGCACCCAGTCGGGCTGCGGGCTCCCCGTGACGGTTCGGTCCTCTTCGTTGATGGTCTCGTCCCCGTTCAGGTCTACATAGAGGTCCTGTTCGTCGATCGTCCCATCTCCATTCACGTCCTCGTAGATGGGATCTCCGTTCTCGTCCCGCTTGTGGCGGAACGTAAAGAAGGAGTTGACTGGCTCTCCCTCCTGAAGAATCTGGATGGTGTTGCCGACGCCGCCGCTGATGAAGCCCGTCGAAATCCCCTGGAAGCCTTCCACGTTGCCTCGGTTGAGCTGAAGCAGCTCGTTCGAGTTTGTGGAGGCGTTGACCTGCGCACTCCAGGAGAAGTCCTCGGTGTTTACGACCTGCGCGTCGACGCTCATCTCGAATCCTTCGTTGCGCATCGACCCGATGTTGGTGAGCACCCGATCACTCAGGTTGGCCCCACCGGCCACCGGCACCGTAAAGAGCAGATCGTCGGTGTCCTTGACGTAGTACTCAAAGGACCCGGTAATGCGCCCATCGAGGACACCGTAGTCAAGCCCAATGTTGGTCGTCGTGGTCTCTTCCCACTTGAGGGTCTCGTCGGCAGCGTTGGGGCGGATGGTGTTCACAAAGCGATCCCCGAACTGAATTTGCGCCCGCGGCCCACCCGGCACCCAGAGCGGCTCGAAGAGAAAGTCACCAATTTCCTGGTTCCCCGTTCGGCCCCAAGACGCCCGAACCTTCAGGTTTGAGAGGAAGTCGACATCTTGAAGGAACGGCTCCTGGTGGGCCCGCCACGCGAGGGCACCCGAGGGGAACGTTCCCCATCGATTCTCCGGCCCGAAGCGGGACGACCCGTCACGTCGCACAGTGAAGGTCAGGAGGTACCGATCCAGGAACGTGTAGTTGGCCCGGAGGAAGCCGGAGATGAGGCGGTTCGGGATCTCCGTGACGAACGTGTTGGTCTCGGAGGCCGGATCCGTGCTGTTTGGCCCAAAGATGTCCGTGCCAAGTCCTTGGGCAGTGAACTCCGGGTACTCCTCGTAGAAGTCCTGATAAGAATAGCCGGCCGTTACATCGATCGAGCTGTTGATTTCCGACAGCCCCCGATCGTAATTCAGGAAGGCATCGAGCAGGGTATTCGTCCGGGTGAAGCTGGCCCGCTCAACCGTCCCAGGGTTAGCCGAGAGGACTTCCGACTTCAACACCGAGGGGGCAAAGAATTCTCGCTCCCCGGTCGTCACGTCGTAGCCAAACTTCACTCGCGCACTCAGCCCGTCAATAAAGTTCGGCTGATATTCCGCCTCAATGTTGCCTAGGCTGCGCCAATTTTCCCCAACGTTGTTCGTCAGGATGTACTGGGCTACGGGATTGCTCTCCGCGTTCCCGTTCTCCCACTCGAAAAACCCGCCGAAGTCGCTATCCACGTCGCGAATGGGCTGGGTGGGGGCGAAGAGGGCCGCGTTGCCGAGCATGCCCGGCTCAAACTCATCCTGGGTCTTGGCCCCCCGGACATTGGTTCGCACGATCAGCTGATCGTCGAAGAGAAACTGGTTGTACCGAACCGACGCGCTCATGCGCTCGGTGCTAGAGGTTTGCAGAATGCCCTCCTGGTCGAGGTACCCAAGGGAGAGGCGAACGTCGGAATCTTCGTAGTTTCGCGAAATTCCCAGCGAGTGCTCCTGCCCGAACCCGTCCCGCTGGATGGCGTCCTGCCAGTCCGTGTTGGCGCTCCCCAACTGACTCATCTGGTTCGGGGCACGCTCCTGCACGACATCCACGAATTCACCGCGGTCCAGCACGTCGATGTTGTCGGCCACGACGGAGCTCGATACCGAGCCGGAGTAGGAGATCCGGGCCCCATCGCCTTCGGCCTGTTTCGTTTCGATGAGAATGACCCCGTTGGCCCCGCGGGCCCCGTAGATAGCCGTCGCCGAGGCATCCTTGAGCACCGTAATGTTGTCGATGTCGTTCGGGTTCAGGAAGTTCAGCGGATTCCGTCCGGCTGTATTCGGCTCATTGCTCAGCGGCACCCCGTCGATCACGAAGAGCGGCTGGCTGTCCGCATTGACGGACGTAGCGCCCCGAATGCGGATGTACGACTGGCTTCCCGGAGCCCCGCTGCTCGACGATACCTGCACGCCCGCAATTTTCCCGGAGAGGGCCTGGTCTGGGCTCACGTTCGCCGACTGGTTAAGCTCCCCGGCACTCACCTTCGAGACGGTACCTGTTACGTCGCGCTCTTCCTGCTGCCCATACCCCACGACGACCAGTTCGTCGATCTGCTGGGCGGCCGGGGCGAGGGCGACGTTAATCGTGGTGCGCCCCGCAATGGCGACGGTCTGTGCCTGAAAGCCCACGAAGGAGAAGCGCAGCGAATCCGCGTCGGCGGGCACACGCAGCGAATACTGGCCCTGTGCGCCGGTGGCCGTCCCGGTGGTGGTTCCCGGTACAGACACGTTGGCCCCCGGCAGGGGCTCGCTGTCGTCGGCACTGGTCACGGTACCACTAATCTCCTGATCCTGCGCATGCACCGCCCCCACACAGAGGGCCATGCCGAGAAGCACGAGCGTTAGGATTGAGCGTCGGTATTGCATAAGTGAAATGCTGTATCGGTGATGCAAAATTGTATACGGTTTCAGGGACCGCAGACCGTCAGGTGTCGAGGCAACGCCCCCGAAGGTGTGGGTCATGAATTCAATTCTTGTGACGCTTGCCCTGCGCGATGTCCCATGCGCGGGCGGGAAAGCGCTTCCGGCCCGAAATGTCGACTGCCAGGGATGCCGTCTGGTCTGTTAGTTCCCTCCTGTTAGTCCCCTCCCATTAAGATCCGATCCGAGGCATCATCTTCCATTTCGCCGTTCCCCCCACACGTGCGCCGGACGACAAGCTCCGGGGAAAACACGGTGCTCGAGACCGGGCCGTGACTGGGTGCCTCGATGCGTCGCAAAAGATTCTCGGTGGCCCGCGCGCCCATCGTTCGGGCGGGCTGCCGGAGCGTCGTAAGGCCGGCGCACCGGCTCAACTCAAGGTCGTCGAACCCGACGATCGCGAGGTCGTCCGGTACGCGGAGCCCTCGCTCCTGAACCGCGTGGATGGCCCCGAGCGCCTGCATGTCCGACGCGGCGAACACTGCGTCCGGCGGGGGATCACGGTCCAGAAGGGTGTTCATGGCTCGGTAGCCGCCTTTCTCCGAAAACGCAAACGGGCGTTCATCGCTCGTAGCAATGAGGCCGTCCCGCACCGTCCGTCCGTCGTCGCGAAGCGCCTGCTCGTATCCCTCTCGTCGGAAACGGGCCGGGGGCGGATCGTACTTCACAGTAATGTGCCCAATTCGCTCATACCCAAGGTCGATTAGGTGCTGGGTCGCCTCGTACCCTCCGTGCTTGCTGTCAACCGAAAATGACTCAAACATCGAGTGCTCGCCATCCACGAGGACGACGGCCCGACTGGTTTCCATCAGCCGCTCGGCCCACTCGTCCGTCAGGGGCATCGAAAGCAAAAGAATGCCGTCATTGCGCCCGGGCTGAAGGGCCCGGGCCATGTACGTGTTGAGGGATTCCGGATCGGGTTGTTCGTGGATCCGGTCCTGGGGATTGGCAGGCGCATGCACCATGAGGTCCATGTCCCGGTCCGCCAGAACATGCTGAATGCCCCGCATCACGTGCATGTAAAAGTAGTTCGCCACCACCGGCGCCACGACGGCAATCTGGTTCGTATGCTGCCGCGCCAGATTCTGCGCCGAAGCGTGGGGGCGATAGTTAAGCGCTTCCGCCGCGTCAAGCACATGCTGACGGGTTTCATCACTCACCCCAGACTCGTTGTTGAAGACCCGAGACACGGTTGCCGTCGACACATCCGCCCGTTCGGCAATGTCATAAATGGTCGTCGACACGAAACCTTGATGCGGGAATGATTTCAAAAGGCTCTTTTGCGTAAGCGCTTACATGGTAATCTGGGCTTAATGCAATGTCAAGTCGAAGCGCTTCGATGCCCTCCCCTCCTCCAGAAACCTGACGGCCGGACCGAGGAGATCCACGGCCACCGGACGCCAAGCGGGGATGCGCGTGAAAAGCAAAGAGTCTGCAAAAGCCCGACCTCCCGCTCCAGGGCGTGTCTCCCGTCCGATGCCCCCACCTACGGACCGGTTTCGGGGACAGGACGAAGCCACAGCCGGACCCGATGGGGCTCGTTGGCGGGAACGGTATACTGGGGATGGGTCTGCAGGCCCCAGCTGTCGTCCCCGCCGACCCCGTGGAGGGCCGCGTCAAGGTGCACGGTAGTGGTCCCGGCCCGACGCAGGTCGTAGGTGTGGTCCGCGGCGGCGAGTGTGGAGTCGGTGTACGGACGCGCAGACACATTGAGGGGCTCGTCGGCCACGACCTGCAGCCCTTCACCTGCATCGTCCACGAACTCGACCCACCGCACGTCGGTGCGATTGGCATTGTCCTGCGGCTCCACGTAGGGGTGCGGCCACGCCGCAACGGGCAGCGAATGCACGGCCACCCGCCCGCTCGTCTTGCGGTCCGGGTACGTCTCGTGCGGGCCGCGGCCGTACCACGTGGTCTGGTTGTACGCGTCGTCCAATTGAAACTCAAGCCCCAGCCGGGGCAGCGACGGCACGTCGCTGTAGGCGCCCGGCGTGTAGCGGGCATCCACCTGCACGGTTCCGTCCCCGTAGACCGTGTACCGGAGCTGCAGGTCCGCCTCTTCGACCGGCAGGCCGACGTCGGCCGTCACTACGACGCGCCCGTCCGTGGTGCGGCGGGCCGTGACGTCCTGCACGGTGCGGTTTTCGACCGCGGTGCGCCAAGGGCCGAGGCGCTCGCGGTAGTCGTTGCCGCGTTGGTTGTCGTTCGGCACCTTCCAGGTGCTGGGGGTGAGGGGCGCCGCTAATAGCTCTGTGCCGCCGACGCGGTAGCTCGCCAGCGCGCCCGTCACGCGACTCACGACGGCGCGGATCGACCCGGCCGACGCGACAAAGCGGTCCGCCTCGCGGGTGAGTTGCGCTGCGCCCTCCGGCACGTCCCCGCGGGCGACGTTCGCGTTCCAGTCTGCTCCCGGCAGGGCCATCTGCTCCCACGCCACCACGTGGCCCGCCTCTGCCCAACGGGTGTCTTCGGCCAGAGCGAACGAGACGGCGAGGTGGTGCTCCCCCGAGGCCGCTACAGCGTCGACCGGCACCGATACCCGCGTCTCTCTGCGCGGCGGTACGTTGAGCCGCCCGAGCTTCCCCTCGTCCACGACCCGGCCGTTGCGGCGAAGCATCCAGGTCGCCTCAAACTCGCGGAGATTCGTGAAGAAGTGCTCGTTTTCGACGGCAATCGTCCCCTCGGTAAGATCGAGGGGCTGCACGTCGATCTCTTGGTGTACCTTCTTCATCTCCTTCAGCTCCGGATCGGGCTGCCGGTCGGCCTTCACGACCCCGTTGACCACGAAGTTGTCGTCGTTCGGCACGTCGCCGAAGTCGCCGCCGTAGGCAAAGTAGGTGCCGGTCGCGGGATTCTCGACACTGTCGGGCACCGGACGGCGGATCCCCTGATCGACCCAGTCCCAGATGAAGCCGCCCTGGAGCTGAGGATGCGACTCGAAGGCGTCCCAGTACTCCTGGAAATTGCCCAGGCTGTTGCCCATGGCGTGGGCGTACTCGATGTGCCAGTACGGGTCTTCGTGGTCCCCGTGGGCGTACTCGATCATCTCGGGGACCGTCTGGTAGGTGGGACTGTAGGCGTCGGTGTGCTCGGGATTCGAGTGGCGGTAGATGGTAAGGCGGGTGGGGTCGCGCTCTTTCGTCCAGTCGTACAGCGTCTCGAACGTCGATCCCTTTCCGGCCTCGTTCCCCAGCGACCAGGCCACGATCGACGGGTGGTTCTTGTAGCGCTCCACCATCCGCCGCGTGCGTCCCAGGTGCGACTCGACCCAGTCCGGGTCGCTGGCCAGCGGGTTCTCGTCCCCGAGGCCAAAGTAGTGCGATTCGATGTTGGCCTCGTCCACCACGTAGAGGCCATACTTGTCCGTGAGTTCGTACCACTCGGCCCGCATGGGGTAGTGGCTGTTGCGGACGGCGTTGACGTTGTGCTGCTTCATGAGCCGGAGGTCCTCCACCATCGTCTCGCGGGAGACGTAGTGGCCGGTCTCGGGATCGTGTTCGTGGCGATTCACGCCGCGGAGAAGCACCGGCTCGCCGTTGACGAGCATCTGGCCGTTTCGCTTCTCAATTTCCCGAAAGCCCACGTTCTCACGCCGGACCTCGACGATATCCCCCTCTTCGTTCCGCAGCGTGAGAAGGAGTGGGTAGAGCGTGGGTGTCTCGGCCGTCCACTTGTCCGGATTCTCGACGGTACCGGACAGCGTCAACGTCGTCGCCTCCCCCGCCGCGACCGTCCGCGGCTCGCTCATGAGGGTCCGGACGCGGTCGGTGCTATCGGGCGTCAAAAGCTCGGCCTCCACCGTGTACGTCCCGGCATCCGCCCCGAACTGGGTCAGCTCCGCGTCCACCCGAAGCTCCGCGTCCTCGTACTGCTCGTCGAGGTCGGTGCGGACGAAGAGATCGCGGATGTGCCCCCTCCCGGCCGACCACAAAAACACGTCGCGGTAGAGACCCGAGAGGCGCCACATGTCCTGATCCTCCAGGTAGCTGCCGTCGCTGAAGCGGTAGACTTCCGCGGCAATCACGTTGTCCCCCTCCTGCAGGTACTCGGTCACGTCAAAGACCGCCGGGGTGCGGGCGCCCTGGCTGTAGCCGACGCGCTGCCCATTCACCCAAAGGAAGAGAGCAGCATCGGCCCCTTCGAACTGCAGAAACACCTGCCGGCCGTCCCACGACTCGGGCACGGTGACCGTGCGACGGTACGAGCCTACCGGGTTGCGAGCATCGTGCGTGGTGAAGGAGTCCGGCGGCGTCCCCATCACGCGCGGCGGGTCCACCTTAAACGGGTAGCGGGTATTCAGGTAGATGGGGGTGCCGTAGCCCTCCATCTGCCAGTTGCTGGGCACCGGGATCCGGTCCCAGTCGCTCACGTCGTAGTCCGGCTGGTAGAAGCCGGCGGGTCGACTCTGGGGGTCGGGGGCCCAGTGGAAGCGCCAGTCGCCATTCAGCGAGCGGGTGTACCGGCTGGCGAAGCGCCCGCCCTCAACCGCGGCGGCCTGAGTCGCAAACGGCACCCCGGCGGTCGTCGGGGCCTCGGTGCCCTGCCGCAGCACGTCGGGGTCCTGGATTTCGGGGGGCACGGGGGCCAGGGTCGTCTGTTGCGCCGTGGCGGGCCCGAGCGATCCGAGGAGGAGCAAGAGGGCAAGCACGCAGAGACGGGACGGGACGGACGTGGGTGGGCGCATCGAACACAGGATCCAAATCGAGCAGAACACGATCCCCCGATGGCGTCACCGGGTCACTCCGGCGCGTTCGCCCCCCCGGCCACGCCGTGCTTGTGCTTCTCGAACACGTCCAGGACCGGCAGGGCGTTGCCCTCCTCGTCGAACATGCCCCGCGAGCGGATGGGGCTCTCCATGACGGCGGGCTCCCACCAGAAAATGCCCTTGATCTGGCGACTTGGTACGCTCAGAAGCGTCTCGTGCACCGACTGCAAGAAGTCGCGCTGGCCCGCCGGCGTCTCCGGGTAGGGGGCCGGCACATCCTGGTACTCACTGGGGCGCCAGTTGTAGGCGGTCTCCACGAGGATGATGTCCTTGTCGTAGTTGTCGGTCAGTGACAGCAAATTCTCGCGCAGTCCCAGCAGGTTGCCGTGCCACCAGGGGTAGTACGAGAGCCCGATGACGTCGTACCCGATGTTGTACGAGTTGAACTTGTCGTAGTACGCCTTGGCCCCGGCGGCATCCGCCCCTTGATCGTAGTGAATCATGATGAGGGGGCGGGGGGCCTGCCCGCGCCCGGCGTCCACCCCGTCGATGCCGGCTTTCACCAGGGCCGCAAACTGGTCCCAGTGGTCCGGCAGCTTTCCGGTGGGCCAGAGCATGCCGTTGCGGGTTTCGTTGCCGATCTGGACCATCTCCGGCATCACCCCCGCCTCACGGAAGGCCGCGATGGTACGCCGGGTGTACGCGTAGACTGAGTCCGCCAGCACCTCGGGGGACAGCCCCTCCCATGCCGAAGGAATGGGCTGCTTGCCCGGATCGGCCCAGCTGTCGGCGTAGTGGTAGTCGAGCAGAAATTGAAACCCGCGCTCCTGGGCCGCCTGGGCGAGGTCGATCGTGTAGTCGAGATCGTTGGGCAACTCGTCGGGGGAGTGAAAAAGACGCAGCCGGATCCAGTCGTAGCCGTGTTCGCGGAAGATCTGGAGGCCGGGCTTCGCCTCTCCCTCGTCCCGGAACGTGGTTCCCTGCTCCTCCGCTGCCTTGAGGAACGACAGGTCCGCCCCCACGGCGTAGGTTAAGTCCGGCGCCTGCAGGGAATCCTCCGGCTGCGCACCGGCCTGAGAGACGCCAAACGCACTCAGCAGAAGGGCAACGAAGATGCCGACGGCGAGGTCGGTGGGGAATCGAGAAACCATGGAGGAGCCGCGACGACGCGGCAGAGCAATTCGTGGGACGAGAAACGCCGCCTCCCGAGATGGTGGAGGCATGCCGGGAGGATGTGGAAAGCCCTTCTATTCGCAACGCTCGGGATGGTTTGACGCCCCATCTCGGTGGGCCTGCCCCCGTCGACGAGGCAAGCCCTCGTGCGCACAGACTTCGACGCGTCAGGGCCGCATCTTGCGTCCCTTCGTGTCACTTGGTACCTTCCCGAAACCGCTTACATCCGCCCCCTTTCGGGATCGGACGGACCGCTAGCGGCGACCGACCGCGCGGCTCCGCAACGCCCCTCGGCCCCGCTGATCGAGGGATCGCTCACCCCCGTTCAGAATTCGCTCCCCCTTACATGTCCCCTGAATTTCCACTCACGACCCTGGACCTGGCCATCATCGTCGGGTACTTCGCCATCGTCGGCGTCATCGGCTACGTGGTGGCCCAGCGCATTGAGAGTGGCGACGACCTCTTTTTGGCCGGGCGCACGCTCGCGTG
>CAJXKO010000063.1 GCA_913055845.1 uncultured Bacteroidota bacterium
CACACAGTCTCTGCCCGACCGGTCCGTCCCTGCCCTGCCCCCCAGTACGTCTGGGGCAACGCCCGTCCTCCTGGCGGGAACGGTGGTGCATTTGGACGATTGGCCGCGGCTCTCTATCTTGTAGTGCGTCGGCGGCTCGTGGGGCGGCCGACATCCGGCATCGAGCCGCCGACCGTTCTGCGCCGTTCTTCTTCGCTCAGTTCGTGCTGCCCCGTGACCGTCACACTCGACGACATTTGTGCCGCCCGCGAGCGCCTAGACGACCGTTCGGTGGTGCGGCGGACCCCGGTTGACTCCAACCGCTCCCTTGCGGAGCGGGCGGGGGCCCGTGTCATTCTGAAGATGGAGCACCTCCAGCGCACCGGGTCGTTCAAGACGCGCGGGGCGTACAACAAGCTCTCGCAGGTTGCCCCCGATTCGGTGGAGCGTGTGGTGGCGGCCAGCGCCGGCAATCACGCGCAGGGAGTGGCCCTCGCGGCCACAAAGGTAGGGCTGCCGTCCACCATCGTGATGCCCCGCAACGCCCCACAGGCCAAGGTGGACGCGACCCGCGGCTACGGGGCCGACGTGGAACTAGTGGGGGACGACTTCCAGGCGGCCATGCGCCGGGCCAAGGAGCTGGCCACCCGCGACGGGATGCTCTTCGTCCACGCCTACGACGACCCCGAAATCGTCGCGGGACAGGGCACCCTCGGACTCGAGATTGCCGAGCAGGTGCCCGAGGCCGACACCGTGATCGTGCCGATCGGTGGAGGCGGCCTGGCGGGCGGCGTGGGCACCGCTCTGGCCGGAATGGCCCCCGACGTGCGTGTGATAGGCGTGCAGGCAGCCGGCGCCGCCGTCGTCCCCCAGAGCCTCGCGAAAGGCGTGCCGGTTTCCATCGACCACCCCGACACCATCGCCGACGGCATCGCAACGGGCAGCGTCTCCGAGCTGACCCTGGGCCTTATTCAGGAGCACGTGGACACAGTTGTCACCGTCACCGACGGCGAAATTGCGGGGGCGATCCTGCTGTTGCTAGAACGGGCGAAGCAGTTGGTGGAGGGGGCCGGGGCTGCTCCGGTGGCCGCCCTGCTGTCCGACGACCTCGACGTAACGGGCGAGACGGTGGTGCCGCTCCTCTGCGGCGGCAACATCGATCCGGCCCGGCTGCAGGAGGTGCTCGACCACGCCATGACCGACCGGCTGCAACTCCTCCGGCTCCGGGTGCGCATCAACGACCAGCCCGGCAAGATGGCCGACCTTTCCCAGCGCATCGCCAACCAGGGCGTCAACATCCGCGAAGTGCGCCACGAACGAGCCGTGGACGACCTGGATGTGGGCGAGGCGTACCTCGTCTTCGAAGTGATTACCAGCGGACGGGGCCAAGCCCAAAACGCTGTCGCCGCCATAGAGGACGGCGGCTATGAGGTGGAGCGAGTCAACTGACGGCAGAGTCGCGACTCTGGATGATCCGCGCAACTTCCTCTTTCAGTCTTCGCCCAATGTCCCGCTCCCGCCACATCCCTGAGGCCGTCCGCCGCCGCGTCGAGTATTTTGACGGACAGACGTGCGCAGAGTGCGGCCGCACGATCGACGGCGAGACGCTGAAGCAGCACCTCGACCACCGAGAGGCGTTCAGCGAGGGCGGAGAGCACGCCGTCTTCAACCTTGACCCGCTCTGCCACGAGTGCAATCAGGCGAAAGGGGCCGGATCGACCGGGCGCACCGAGCAGTTGCGCGAGCGCCACGAGGCGCAACACGAGGAGACCCGACGCTACTTTCAGGAGACCGATGCCCGCATCGTGGGCAACGAGCATCTCCGGACGCCGCAGGAAGAAGGGTACATCGCGCTTCGCGATTATTTCGGGATGGATCGCCCGGCGAATTTGCCCGCCATCGTCGTGCTCCCCACGGGCTGTGGAAAGTCCGGCCTCATCGCCTGTGCGCCGTTCAGCATCGCGGAGGGCCGCGTGCTGGTGGTAGCGCCCAACCTCACGATCAAGGACGGACTGGCGGAGGGCACCTTCAGCGGCACCGACCACTTCTACCAGCTCTGCGACGTGCTTCCGCCGGACGCGCGCTTGCCCCGCGTGGTGGCGCTGGAGCGGGGCCGCGTGAACGAAGAGGACTGCCGCCGGGCGGACGTGATCGTGACCAACGTGCAGCAGATGCAGGGCTGGCTCCCCCTCTTCCCCTCCGACTTCTTCGACCTCATCGTGGTGGACGAGGCGCACCACGCCCCCGCCGACTCGTGGCAGAACATCAATCAGGCCTTCCCTAACGCAAAGAAATTCTACCTGACGGCCACTCCGTTCCGCAGTGACGAGCAACCGATCCGCGCCGAGCCGGTCTACCACTACTCCCTGGCCGATGCCATCGCGGCCGACTACGTGAAAAACATCGTGCGGGTCGACGCGGTGGCGTCGGAAATGACGTTCACTGTGGAGGGGGAGGAGCGATCCTACACCCATGAGGAGATCACGGACCTGCGCGAAGAAACGTGGTTTTCGCGGGGCGTGGCGCTGTCGGACGTATGCAATGAGACGATTGTGGACCGGAGCGTGCAGCTCCTGCAGGCCAAAAACCGGCGCGGCACGGAGCGGCACCAGATCCTCGCCGCGGCCTGCTCCATCCGGCACGCCGAGCAGGTGGCCGCGCTCTACCGGAGCCGAGGCATCGACGCGTCCTTCGTGGCCAGCCGCGGCATGACGGCCGAGGAGCGTGAGGACCGCCTCCGCGCCTACGAGCACGGCGATCTCGACGCGATGGTGCACGTCGGCATCCTGGGTGAGGGCTACGACAACCCGAACATCTCCATCGCCGCCCTCTTCCGCCCGTTCCGCTCCGTCGCCCCTTATACGCAGTTCGTGGGCCGGGCCCTCCGCGCGCTCCCCGACGGCAACGACAGCGACAACCTCGCCCATGTGGTGGCCCACGCCGGGCTCAACCAGGAGGGCCACTGGCAGTACTTCAAGCACGAGACGGAGGAGGCCCAGGTGCTGGCCGACCTCGACGCCTGGGCTCAGGCCCCCGACGAGACCGGCGAAGACGCGGACGCAGATCATTCGCCGAATCGCAACGAGAGCGATCCGGCGGAGGTGACGAGCGAGGAGATCGAGGGCTTCGACGTGGACGCGTACCTGCCGGTGGAGGGGGCCGGGGCCGAAGAAGCGCAGGACGATCTCGACGACATGGAGGAGGCCCTTGAGAACCTGCGTGAGAAGGGCCTCGACGTGCCCGACGTCAATGCCATCAAGCAGGAGATCGTGGAACGCAACCAGCCCTTGGGCGACGAGGACCTGCCGCCCCCGCCCAACCGTCCGGCCCGGGAGCGGCACGCCTACCGCAAGATTCTGAACCACGCCGTCCGACGGGCCGCGGGCACCATCCTGCACCGCCTCAACATTCCCGACGGCGACGACCTCGTCGACGCCGTGGGCTCGGGGGACGAAGAGAGCAACATCGAGGTCGTGATCCGCATGCTGCACCGCCGCGTAAACGCCGTGATGGGACGCGACGACGATACGGAGGGCCGCAATGCATGGCCCCTCGCTGCACTGAAAAACGCGAAGGAGACGGTTCCCGAGGTCCGCGACGCCGTGATTGACCACATTGCGTCAGAGACCGCGCACGGCGTTGATCCTCCTTCGGCGGACGGTGAAGAAGAAACGCCCGACGCGGACAATACGTGGGACGCGGACGATGTCGATTGGGGTAACCCCTTCTGATCCCCTTGCTTGGGCGCCCACGCGGCCTCGTGGCGTACATTACATGGAGACCTCGAGTCTCGCCCGGTCTCGGAACTTTCCCCCGCAGCCCCACGGACGACGCACTGCCCCCCCGCCCTCACAGCAGGATGCCCAGCCTCCCTTTCGGCCTTGTCGCTCGTCCCCGAGACGCGGCCCTCCTCCTTTTCGTTTGCCTCTTGGCCGCGGGCGGGGCGGGGCCCTCCGCCAACGCCCAAGACGTTCGCATCGGACTCCGGGTCGGGCCCACGTTCGGGTTTCTCAACGATAGCGCCGTTCCCTTTTCCAGCCGCGATGCAGCAACCAACGCGAATCCCCGACTCGACATCCACGTCGGGGGGCACGCGAGCGTGCCGGTCACGGAGCACTTTGCCCTCCAGCCAGAGCTTCTCTACGCCCAGAAGGGCGGCCACTTTTCGCAGCCCCGGTCCCAAATCTACCTCGTAGAACGATACCGGGTGTCCTACCTGCAGGCAGCACTGTTGGGGCGGCGCGACATCTCGATCCCCACGCCCCTGTCGCTCCATCTCGTCGCCGGGCTGTCGGTGGACGCGGCCCTCGGGGGCACCCTCCAGCGCGATCTTCGCACCGCCACCGTCAATCTTGGAGAGCACGTCGGCCTCCTGGACACCGATCAGCTTCGCCGATGGGACCTCGGCGCCCTCGTGGGCTTGAGCCTCGGCTACCCCGTGGACACGGGGCGCCTGGCCCTGGAGGTGCGGTACACCCCCGGCTTCCGAACTGTGTTTTCGAGTGCGGACCGTTCCGAGGACTCGCTTCCGGACGCGATCTCCGCGGCCACCTTCAAGGAACTGTTCCCGCTTCCCAACACCCGTTCCTCCCTGCGCCACGACGTCATCATTGCCAGCATCACGTACAGCGTCCCGCTGGCGTCGCTCTTCTGATTCGCGGGTCCTCCTCAGGTCGGCGTGCGGGCAAAGAGCGCCCGTCGCAGGTACGGCCCCGCCAGCGTCACGAGGCGCCCCCCCATGAGGATCGTGATGCCCCACCACACCCCGGTCAGCCCCCATCCCATGCGGGGCACGAGAAGAAGCACAACGGCCGCCGCGAGGGCCGTCCCGATCATCGCCTTGGCGAGGT
Source organism: uncultured Bacteroidota bacterium (assembly GCA_913055845.1). GTDB lineage: Bacteria > Bacteroidota > Rhodothermia > Rhodothermales > Salinibacteraceae > Salinibacter. Next base: position 4,830 of record CAJXKO010000063.1, read on the forward strand.
ACGGGAACGCTTCGGCCCCCATGTAGATGCCGTCCCACACGAAGACGAGGCCGTTCAGCGGCTGGAGCACTACCACGAACAGGTACACGCGAAGCAGCGTCTGCACCGTCTCGGGGTCTTCCGTGAAGAAGCCGGGCAGGACGGGCCGGAGCGCCCAGAACCCGAGCCCGAGTCCTACGCCTACGGCCAGCCCCCACTGCAGAAGTCGGTTGGACACCTCCCGCGCCGTGTCCGGATCGTCCGCCCCGAGGTGCTTCGACACGAGCGCCTGCGCCGCCACGGCCAGGGCGTCCACCAGCAGGGCCAGGAAGGTCCAGAGCTGAGCCGCCACCTGGTGGGCCGCCACGGCCGTGACGCCGACGCGGGCCGCCATGGCCGTCGCCAGCGTCATGGTGCCCACGAGCGAGGCGGTACGCAGGAACAGGTCGCGTCCCACCTTTAGGAACGGCAGGAGTGTCCGCGGGGCGGGCCACCGCAGTTCGATGCCGAGCTCGTCCCGCCGCGTCTTCAGGAGCAGAAACAAAAACGTGAGCGCCCCCACCCACTGCCCGATGGCCGTGGCGGCCGCGGCGCCGGCCAGACCCCAGTCGAAGACGAAGATAAGGAGGGGGTCGAGCCCCCCGTTCACGACGTTGAACCCGAGCGTGACGATCATCGGCGTACGGGTGTCCTGATAGCCCCGGAACGCGCCGTGACTCGCCGTAATGAGGAGTACCGCCGGTCCCGCCAGCGCCCGGATGCGCAGGTACGCAAGCGCCGGGGTCATCAATTCCTCGCTCGCCCCCATGACTTCCAGGATGGGCCGCGCCAGGGCCTGTAGTGCGATCAGCGCCACGAAGCCCGCCCCGATCGCCAGCGTGAGCGCCCGAACAACCACCCGCCCCGCCTCCTCCCGATCGTCGTTTCCCACGGCCCGTCCCACGCGCGGTGTGGTGCCGTACGCCAGGAAGTTGAAGATGACAAACGTCATCGCAAAGATGGAGGTGTTCACGCCCAGGGCCCCGAGCGGCACACGCCCCAGCTGCCCCACAAATGCCGTGTCCACGAGCGACACGAGGGGCCCGGCGGCCAGCCCCGCAAGGGCCGGCACCGCCAGGTCCAAGATATCGCGGTCGTGGGAACTGGTAAGCGAGAGTTGCACCGTGGGGAGGAGCGCCCATTGGGGGTTAATCTGCCCTTCCCCACGAGCCCTGTTCGGGATAGATTCGGCCCCAAGATTCTGCCCTCCGGTCGCCATCTGGAATTCACCACAGCTCAGTCTACCCCTTTCCCTCCATCCCGTTCAAGGGACAGCCCCCACGTCCCACCGCGCTGCTCACACGGTGTCCACACTCGCCGCCGTGGACAGTTTGTTGCGGGCCCACGCGGGCGAATGTCGGCCCAGATAGGCGACAAAGTGGCCCGTTACCGCTCCGATTGATGCAAAAAACCGGCAAATGGAGGACCTGAGCCGGGATGATAATGATTCGATAACAACAGCAGTCTACGGCTCAGGGTAGAACTTTTGCTATCCGCCTCATTCGGGACCATCCTCTTTAGCTGCCGTGACCGCATCGCAACTGGGGACAAACGGGCCGACGGTACTCGTCGTCGACGACGAGGAGGATCTGCTCAGCCTGCTCGAATACAATCTCGAACAGGAGGGCTTCGACGTCGCACTCGCCCGCGACGGGGTCGAGGCCATTGAACAGACCCGTGCCCACGAGCCGGACCTCATCATTCTCGACATCATGATGCCGAAAATGGACGGCATTGAGGTGTGTGAGAAGCTCCGGAAGGACGCGCACCTGCGCACCATCCCTATTATGATGCTTACGGCGCGGAACGAGGAGGACGACAAGGTGGAGGGGCTCGACGTAGGGGCCGACATCTACCTCGGCAAACCCGTCTCTGTATCCGTTATCGTGAGCCAGACCAAGGCCCTCCTGCGCAGCGCCCGGCGCTACGAGGACCCCCCTGATCAGATTGAAGTGCACAACCTGCGAGTGGACCGCGACCGGTATCTCGTCTACCAGGACATGGGGACGGAGGAAAAGGAGATGCGCTTTCCGCGCAAGGAGTTCGAGCTGCTCTACTTTCTGGCGTCGCATCCGGGTCGTGTCTTCTCCCGTCAGGAGATCCTCGACGAGGTGTGGGGGCGCGACGTGTACGTCGTGGACCGGACCGTGGACGTGCACATCCGCAAGATCCGCGAAAAGATTGGCAGCGAATACATTGAAACGGTAAAGGGGGTTGGCTACCGAATGAAGGAGTAGTAGAGTCCTCATTCCCGCCCGTACGGGCTTTCTCTTGGCCCAAGCGAGCGTTATGATGCACCACAGTTACAGCATTTTTCTCGTACACGCTCCTGCTCACAACTGCCTCCGTCCATGATGTCTTCTCTGCGGTCCCTCGTTTCGCAGTGGCCCTTGCTCCCCTCCACGTCCGGCTTCGTCGGGCTGCTCGCCCTTGCCATCGTGGCCGTTGGCTGCGGCGGGGGCTCCACCAACTCGGTCAGTGTGGATGGGTCGAGCACCGTTTTTCCACTCACTGAGGCCGTGGCCGAGGAGTTTATGAAGGATACGCAGGGGGCCCGCGTGAACGTCGGGGTAAGCGGCACCGGCGGCGGATTCTCCAAGTTCTTGCGGGGCGAGACGGCCATCAACGACGCCTCGCGCCCCATCTCACCGGAGGAGATTGAGAAGGCAGAAAGCAACGGCATCGAATACATCGAGCTTCCGGTCGCCTACGACGGGCTGGCCGTGGTAGTACATCCGCAGAACGACTGGGTGGACTGCCTCACCGCCGGGGAGCTTGAGCAACTGTGGAGGCCCAACAGCTCCATCGACCGTTGGAGCCAGCTGCGAGACGACTTTCCCGACCGCCCTATCGACCTGTACGGGCCCGGCACTGCCAGCGGCACGTACGACTACTTCACCGAGGCCATCATGGGCGAGAGCGGCGCGAGCCGATCCGACTTCACGGCCAGCGAGGACGACAACGTGCTGGTGCAGGGCATTAAGGGCACCGAGACGGCACTCGGGTACTTTGGGCTGGCCTACTACGAGAACAACGCGCAGGACCTGAAGGCGCTGGGCGTGGATCCGGATGCGCGCGACAGTGGCGATTCTTGCGTCACCCCAAGTGCCCGAACGGTGCAGGACGGCACCTACCGCCCCTTGTCGCGGCCATTGTTCATCTACGTGAACCCCGCGAAGATTACGCCCACCGTCGAGCAGTTCGTCGAGTTCTACCTCCAGAATGCCGGCGAGCTGGCCAGCGACGTGGGCTACGTGGCAATGCCCGACGACGCGTATGAACTCGTTCTCCAGCGCTTCCGCGACCGCACGACCGGGACGGTCTTCGGGGCCGAAGGGGTTGACGTCACCGGCACGCAGGTGGAGCAGATGCTTCGGGCGGCCACCTCCGACACAGCGGCCACCGATACGACGACCGCCGAGTAAGGCCCCGCCCGTCCGCCGAGCGTCCGACCAGTCTGTGCCCTCATGAGCACTCCCTCCTCTCCCCCAACGACGACCGCCGAAGACGCCACGGCCCGCGGCGAGCGTCCGGCCGCGGACCTTCGGCAGCGGGTCTACGACAGCCCCAAGGAACAGGCCATCAAGTACGCGCTCGGGGCGTGTGCCTTTATTAGCGTGCTCACCACGCTGGGCATCGCCGCCGTGCTCATTATTGAATCGATCCCGTTCTTCCAGTCAGTCCCCTTCAGCGAGTTTTTTGGGGATACGCGCTGGACCCCACAGTTCGCCGACAAGCACTTCGGCATTTGGGCGCTGCTGAGCGGGACGCTGCTCGTCACCGTGATCTCGGCGGTCGTGGCCCTCCCGGTGGGCCTCGCCAGTGCCATCTTCATCTCGGAGTACGCCTCAAAATGGGTCCGCAAAGTCCTGAAGCCGGGGCTGGAGCTGCTGGCCGGCGTGCCCACGGTCGTGTACGGCTACTTCGCGCTCACCTTCGTGACTCCACTCCTGCAGGCGGCCATCCCCGGACTGGGCGTGTACAACGCGCTCAGTGGCGGCATCGTCGTGGGCATCATGATCATCCCCATGGTGGCCTCCCTCAGCGAGGACGCCCTTCAGGCCGTGCCCGATAGCCTAGGGGCCGCCGCCTACGCCCTCGGATCCACCAAATACGAGGCGGTGGTGCGGGTAAAAGTGCCGGCGGCCTTCGGGGGCATCATGGCGAGTTTCATCCTGGCCGTGAGCCGGGCCATCGGCGAAACGATGATTGTCACGCTGGCGGCGGGCGCTACCCCGAAGTTGACGCTCGACCCCCGAGAGTCGATTCAAGCCATGACGGCCTTCATCGTGCAGGTGAGCAAGGGCGACACGCCCCAGGGCACCATCGAGTACCAGAGCATCTTCGCGGTGGGGCTCGTGCTCTTCCTTATCACCCTGGCGATGAACATCGTGGCCAACCGCATTACCCGCCGCTACCAGGAGCAGTACTAACGGCCTGCCCCCTCTCCCCTCGCCATTCCTCGAACGCTCGTTTATCGATCGCGATGGAGCCGTCCTCGAACGGGTCATTCAACCTTCGCCGCATGCGCCGCAAGCGCGTCGGCCTGATTCTGGCCGGGGTCCTCTTCCTGGCCACGATCTTCGGCATCGTTGTGCTAGTGACGCTCCTCGTGGACGTGGTCCTGACCTCGGTTCCGTGGCTCGACGGGCAGTTTCTTGGGAGCCTGCCGTCCCGCAATCCGGGCGAGGCGGGCATCCAGTCGGCCCTCGTGGGCAGCCTGTGGCTGATGGGACTCACGGCCCTGATCTCCGTGCCACTGGGCGTGGCCTCGGCCTTGTACCTGGAAGAGTACGCCCAGGACGGATGGTTCTTGCGACTCATCCAGGTGAACATTGCCAACCTCGCCGGCGTGCCGTCGGTGGTGTACGGCATCCTGGGCCTGGCGCTCTTCGTGCGCTTCGCGGCCCTGGGCAACAGTCTGCTGTCCGGCGCGCTCACGCTGAGCCTGCTGATCCTCCCCATCATTATTATCAGCACGCAGGAAGCCCTCCGCAGCATCCCCAGCGGCATCCGCGAGAGTGCCTACGCCCTTGGGGCCACCCGCTGGCAGGTCATCTACAGCCACGTGCTCCCCATGGCCGCCCCGGGCATCATGACCGGGGTCATTCTCGCATTGAGCCGCGCCATCGGAGAAACCGCCCCACTCATTCTCGTGGGTGCCCTCACCTTCGTGCCCTTCGTCCCGCAGGGCGCCCTGGATCAGTTTACCGCGCTGCCGATTCAGATCTTTAACTGGACTGCTCGCCCGCAGGACGAGTTTCGGGGACTGGCAGCCGCCGCCATCGTGGTGCTTATGATTCTCCTGTTCACGATGAACCTGACCGCCATCCTACTGCGCAACTACTTCGAAGAACGGCGTGCCGGTGCGTAATGGCGCCGCCGCCCTCCCGCCCTGCCTGCACGACTGACTGTGCCCGCCATGCCTACCAACGAGTCGACCGAAGACGCGCCTCGCACCCCGCCCCCGGCCTCCGCCGAGGAGCCCTCCGCAAACGGCCGCCCCGACGCCTCGGAGCGTCCCGACACGGAGTCGTCCGCGGCAGGCGGGGAGGCCCCAACTGAGCCCGCCATGAAGCCGAAGCTCAACATCAACGACCTGCACTTCTGGTACGGCGACAACCACGCCTTGCAGGGCATTACCATGGACATCCAGCCGCACAAGGTGACGGCCCTCATTGGCCCCTCGGGGTGTGGCAAGTCGACTCTGCTGCGGTGCCTCAACCGGATGAACGAGCTCATCCAGGGCACTACGCTCGAAGGCACCATTCTGGTAGACGGCCAAGACATCTACGCGGAGAATACCGATCCGGTGATGGTGCGGCGGCGCGTGGGCATGGTCTTCCAGAAGCCCAACCCGTTCCCGAAGACGATCTACAAGAACGTGGCCTGGGGAGCCGAGATTAACGGCTATACGGGCGACATTGACGCCCTCGTGGAACGGTCGCTGCGCCAAGCGGCCCTGTGGGACGAAGTGAAGGACCGCCTGCACACCAACGCGCTGGACCTAAGCGGCGGCCAACAGCAGCGCCTGTGCATCGCGCGCACGCTAGCCGTACAGCCCGACGTGGTGCTCATGGACGAGCCGGCGAGCGCCCTCGACCCTATCGCCACGTCGAAGGTGGAGGAGACGATTACGGAACTCAAAAAGGACTACACGATCGTGATCGTCACCCACAATATGCAGCAGGCCTCGCGCATCAGCGACGAGACGGCGTTTCTCTACATGGGCCGGCTCATCGAAATGAACCCTACGGATCAGCTGTTTACCCGTCCCGAGAAGGACCGTACGGAGGCCTACGTTACCGGGCGCTTTGGGTAGCCCGATTCCTCTTCTTTAGTGCCCGCCTCAAGCTCTCTTCGGCCATGCCGAACCGCTCGTCTCTCGACCAAGAACTGGTGTCCCTGCGCGGCCTGATTGCCGACATGGCCAACCGCGTCGACGAGCAATTCGCCGACGCGATGAACGCCCTTCTACAGGGCGACGTGGAGCTCGCCGAGCAGGTGGTGGCGGGGGACGACGCCATCGACGCCCTCGAACTGCGAATCGACGAGCAATGTGAGCGCATCCTGGCGCTGCACTCGCCCGTGGCGGTGGACTTGCGCATGCTCATCATGGCCGTCAAGATCAACACCGACTTCGAGCGGATCGGGGACCACTGTCGCAATCTGTCGCGCAACGCTCGCCACCTGGCCGACGCCCCCGGCCTCCTTGCCGACACGCGACTCCCCAAAATGGCCGACATGTCGCGTACCATGCTCCGAGAAGCGGAGATGGCCTTCCTCGAAAACGACCGGCTGAAGGCGCGCAAGGTGATTGCGCGGGACCTGCAGGTGAATCGCCTGCACGAGGAGACCTTTGCGACGCTCGTAGAGATGTGCGAGAACGGCCACGAGCGGTCCGAAATTATCGCGCACCTCCTCACGGTGAGCAAGGCACTGGAGCGGATCTCCGACCACGCCAAAAACATCGCTCAGAGCATCGTCTTCATGGTCGAGGGACGGGATCTTCGTCACCGGGGCCTGGACGAGGACGCAGACGCGCCGGAAAACCTGCCCCCACTCGATGCGTCGTCGGAGTCGTTCTCGCAGGAACCGTAGCTCCAGTAAGACGGGTGAAGGGATGGCGCTTGGACCGCCACTCTTCGCCTTACTGCACGACGGTAAGGCGCTGGGTACGGGTCTGCCCTCCCGCCTGCACCTGCAGCACGTACACCCCGCTGGGCAGCCCACCGGTATCCACCACGAGCCGCTCGGACTGCCCCGCCGGCGGCGTCCCGCGGTACAGCGTCCGCACCCGCTGCCCGAGCGTGTTGTACAGCACCACCCGCGCCTCCGTCCCCTCCTTCACCGCAAACGACATCACCGCCTGCCCGGACGCCGGGTTCGGGGCCGGGGCCTGCACGCTGATCGCCTCCTGCATCCGCACCTCCAGGCGCACCGGATCGCTCAGGCGCGTCGACCCGTCGAGGTCCACCTGTTGGAGCCGGAAGCGGTGGGTGCCGGGGCCAAGTTCTTGCTCGACCGCAAACCGGTAGGACTGGGCCTCGGTGGTGGTCCCGCCCGGGGCCTTGCTGTCAACGAAGCCGAGGCGCCTCCAGCCCCCGGCCTCTGGCCCGCGGTGTTGGACGCGGAAACCGGCGTTGCCGGTCTCCGCGGCGGTTTGCCAGCGTAGCGTCGCCCCCGCACCGCTTCGCACTGCCTCCAGTCCCGCCAACTCTACCGGGAGCGGCTCCGTGTTGCTCGCCAACACAAACTCACTGAATGATCCGGTCGTCGCCACGATCTCATCGTCGGTCGTGTCACTGGGCGTGCCGTTGATGTCCACGGAGGTGGGGAGCGCCTCGAATAAGTCCTCCCCAGGCGTCGGGCGGCTGTAAACGGTTACCTGGGCCGGGTCTTCAATCCCGGAAAAGTCACCGACCGGAAACCGGACCTCGGTGTCGTCTCCAAGGGTGAGCCCGCCACTCGCAGTGATGACGGTTCGGTACTTGCTCACATTCTCCTGGCTGATGCCGGGGGTACTCTCGGGGGCACTTCCAAACCGCTGGACTTCGATCCGCCCAGTCCCCACGATGCCACTCGGGACAATTTTGTTGCCGGTCGCTCCGAAGTCGAACACCTGGTCTTCCCCAGAAGGATCGACCACGGCCAGGGCCTGCGCGGCCGGTTCCTCCCCGGTTTGTTCTTCAACCGTCACTTGGCTAGAAGTGCTCACGTGGCGGACGCCGTCACTTGCGGTGATCGTGATCTCAGTGGTCCCCAGACCGTTGGGCTGCAGGAGCACTGCATGGGCACTGTCCCCTACAATTTCTACCACCGACGGATTGGCCGACGCGGCGGAGATGGTGAGCGAATCGCCGTCGGGGTCGTTGAAGACTGTGACTCCCAATCCCATCACCTGGAGGGGTGGACCGGGAAACTGGAGCGTATCGTCGGGCAACGGCGTCGTGACCACCGGGGCCTGATTCGGCGCGAATGTCATGATGTCGCCATCGGGCTGTGCGGCTATCAGCCGAAGCGGGGGGCCATTCTGGTTCGCTGCGGGGTCGAGAAACCCGCTGGCCAGTATCGTTGCCGCGCTGCCGTCAAGGCCCGAGAGATCCGACTGGAAGGCCGCGACAGCCGTGTCGGCGTCGCTGGGCGTTATGAGCAGCCGCTTCTGCTCGGCGGACACCGAGAGGTAATCTGCCGTCACGTCCCCGTAGATCAGGTCTTGGAAGAGCACCGTACCGTTCTCGTCGAGGTCCACCGTCGGAGCGTCGGTTGCCCCGTGGACGGCTCGGAGACTAACCTCTCCCGGAGCGGCCGTCGAGTCGGCCTCGCCCTCCACCAAGAACTCCACTGCGATCGGCTCTCCGTCCGGATTCTCCACAAACCCAGACGGGTCGAGCACGCCGCTGGCTACCACCGTGTGGGCTTCATTCGCGGCAAAGGTAACCGACTGCGTGGTTACGATATCGTTCGGTCCATCCGACCCGGCCGGAGCGATTCCAGCTTCGATTCCACTCCCCGATGGCACAGACCGAAAGGAGGTGGCCGAGCGGAAGCCAAAGTTATCAATCGCCTTCTCGTTGCCCAGGTAGACATCCACGGTGTCGGCCGCCGGGTCCGCGGCGTTGTGTACGAATTGCACCTGCGCACTACTCCCAATTTGATTCTCGTAGAGGGTTGCCGTAGCCATCGAATCGGCGTTTCGTCCCGCAAGCATCAGATCGGGAGCCACGTCACCCTGAATGTCGCCCCAGGCCACTGCGCTTCCTTCTACGGGTGTCAGCCCCGCCTCGAACGGCGTGAACGTGCCCGTTCCGTCGTTCTCGTACACGATGGCTGCCGGACTGTCCGTGGTATCCTGCCCACTCACCACCAGGTCCGGATCGCCGTCCAAGTCCATATCAGCGGCGGCCACCGCACCGGGCGCCACGTCGACAAGGCCGGCCTGCGCAGTGGAGAAGTCCCCATCGCCATCGTTTAAGTACAACCTTGTTCGGTGCTCTCCGTCCGCCCCTACCCCAGTGAGGACTAGGTCGAGGCCGCCGTTCCCGTCTACGTCAGTCCAGGTTGCAGAGCGCCCCGCCACATCGGTAATGCCGGCGTCCACTGGTGTGAACGTTCCAGTACCGTCATTTTCATAGATCGCGGCGTAGGGGACAGGATCGTTCAGGCTATTTTGCCCTCCAGCCACCGCAAGGTCCAAATCCCCATCATCGTCGATGTCGGCGAACTGGGATGCCCCGATGGCCACGCCTTCCTCAATTCCAGCATCCAACAGTGAGAATGAGCCGTCCCCTTCGTTCTCGTAGATCCGGATGGAGGGCTCCGGCGAATTGCAGATCGGCGGGCAAAGTGGATTGAGCTCTCCAAAGCCCCCCACATTGCCGGTTACGACGAGATCAAGGTCCCCGTCGCCATCTACGTCTCCCCAGTCCACAGAGCCAACCGTGACGCCATCAATGTCAGCGTTCAACGGCGTGAAGCTACCCGACCCGTCATTTTCATAGATTTGGGCCGAGTTTACCGGGAGGTTCTCTGGGGAGAATCCGCCCTGGTTTCCTGTGATAGCGAGGTCGGGATCCCCATCGCCATCGAAGTCTCCAAACGCTGCCGACCCAAGTGATACTCCCGTAAGCCCTGCACTCATCGGCGAAAAGCTCCCGTCCCCTTCGTTCTCATAGAGCGTCGCCGACGGCTGCGCATTTTCTGTATTGCCCGACTCATTCCCCACGACGAGCAGGTCGAGGTCCCCATCGTTGTCCACATCAGCCCATGTCGCGTCCCCCCCTACCGCACCGGTGAGGTTGGCCTCAAGGGGAGAAAACTGCCCCTGCGCTGGGAGGGCAGTGCACAGAGAAGCAACAGCCAAAATCGCAAGTGCGCGCAGAGTAAAGCGCGCGGAGCAAGGGAAAGACAGCATGACTCTTCAACAGAAACGATTCCGCAAATACAATCAGTCAAGCCTCTAGAAGTACTTCCAACAGGGTTCTACATCCCTCTTCGAAGCGCGAGCACCTCTTCCCGGATCATGCACATGAGGAAGGATGGGGTATTTACCCGTACGGAGCAGACGGCGAATCCGTCCCAACGGAATAAGCCCCTCGCCCCCGACGGCTCTGAGGACGAGAGGCTCGGTTTCCTGGATACACCCGTAGGTACCCGAAAGACCCATCATTGCCCTATCGTACGACGGTAAGGCGCTGGGTACGGGTCTGCCCTCCCGCCTGCACCTGCAGCACGTACACCCCGCTGGGCAGCCCACCGGTATCCACCACGAGCCGCTCGGACTGCCCCGCCGGCGGCGTCCCGCGGTACAGCGTCCGCACCCGCTGCCCGAGCGTGTTGTACAGCACCACCCGCGCCTCCGTCCCCTCCTTCACCGCAAACGACATCACCGCCTGCCCGGACGCCGGGTTCGGGGCCGGGGCCTGCACGCTGATCGCCTCCTGCATCCGCACCTCCAGGCGCACCGGATCGCTCAGGCGCGTCGACCCGTCGAGGTCCACCTGTTGGAGCCGGAAGCGGTGGGTGCCGGGGCCAAGTTCTTGCTCGACCGCAAACCGGTAGGACTGGGCCTCGGTGGTGGTCCCGCCCGGGGCCTTGCTGTCAACGAAGCCGAGGCGCCTCCAGCCCCCGGCCTCTGGCCCGCGGTGTTGGACGCGGAAACCGGCGTTGCCGGTCTCCGCGGCGGTTTGCCAGCGTAGCGTCGCCCCCGCACCGCTTCGCACTGCCTCCAGTCCCGCCAACTCTACCGGGAGGGCCGTGGACGTACGCACCGGAATCAGTTGGTAGGTTTCCTGAGACTGTCCCAGCACACCTTCATAGGTAAACGTCCCTGTTGGAATGGAGGTGCCAATGATCTCTGTCTCCGAACTCCCCTGCACGCGAAAATCGAACGTTGTGCCCTCGGCATCCTCGACGACGTAGGTCGTGCTGGCATTGAAGGTGCCCCCTGTGGTGTCCGGATTGGTGAACGTGAGGTTTTCGACGCGGAGAAGTTCGCTTTCGTAGTCTTCACCGTCCGGGGCCTGCAGGTCCGACAAGGAGGCGTCCTGTGCCGCCGGGAGCCCTTCCTGGCCCTGAATGCTATAGCCTGTGAGGTCTTGATTGTTGATCCGCAACAGCCCTTCGAAGTCCGAGAGCGTTCCGGTGACTTCGAGGCGTGTGCCCTGCGTGATGTCACTGTTGGCGATGTCGTCGCGGAAGTCATTCGCGAGGCTATTGTTGGAGGCCTGGCGGACTACGAGGCCGCTGGCGCCCGTTGGTCCACTGGCATCCTGAAGCCGCACGTACGAGTCAAAGGCACGCGTCACAGTGCCCTCCACCGTGACGGTCGAGCCCGCCCCCTTCTGGCGGGCCTGCTGGATGGTGATCGGAAAGGTGATCACGTTTCCACTTGGAAGTGCGGCGATGAGCGCAAACTCGGGGCCCCCTTGATTAGCCGCCGGGTCGAGGAAGCCGCTGGCCAGCACCGTGGCCGCAGTGCCACCTAGGCCCGAAAGATCGACCTGAAACGCCGCCACTGGCGCATCGGAATTGGCCGGGGTTATGGCCAACAGTTTCTCTTCGGGCGTGACCGACAAGTAGTCCGCCGTGACGTCCCCGTAGGTCAAGTTATCGAGCAGCGTGGTGCCTCCTTCGTCAATGTCTACCGTCGGGGCGTCGGTCGCGCCGTGGACGGCCCGGAGGCCCACCTCGCCCGTGGCAGCCATCGAGTCGGCACCGGTCGCCGAGAGGAATTCAAAGCCGATGTCCTCCCCGTCCGGATTCGGCGCAAAGTCGCCAGGGGTTAGAACCCCATTCGCCACGACGGTGTGGGCCTCCCCCGCCGTGAGCGTCACCGTCTGCGACGCGATGATATCGCCAGGCCCATCCGAACTGCTCGGGGCGACTCCCACGTCGATGCCCACACCGGATACGAGGCGGTCGATAAATGGAGTCGCTTCACGGAAGCTCAGGTCATTCACAGCCAGGGTGTCGTCGAGGTAAAGATCCACCGTCTGGACCCCTGGGTCCGCCGCGTTGTGGATGACCTGCGCCTCCGCAAGCTCTCCGACGCGGCCTTGGTCGATGTTCGTGATTTCCACCGGATCCCCGTTTGAATCAACGAACACGCTTCTGTTGATCGTCCCTGTCCCCGTCAAACTTGGGCTTAGGGTGAGCGGTGTCCCAGCATCCGCGGCCAGCTGAACGTCAATTTGGAGAAACTCTCCGCTCCCCGTGACCGGTGGATTATCGGCGATGTTCGAGACTCGCACGGTATCACCGTTTATGTTCTCAACAAAGTTGTTCGTCCCAAAGCTCAGTTCACTTCCATCGCGCACCTCGACAACGGTGAGGACCGAGCTGTTGAAGACAAACTCCATATTCGCGTACTCTTCCACCTCCACACTGCCAAGATCCGCTTTGATGCTGAGCGTCACGGTTTGTCCAGGATCCGGCTCAATCTCGGGGAGCGTTACGCTGATGTCTGATTGCGCGGATGCCGACGGGGGGACACTCACTGCGGTGGCAAGAAGGGCAAGGCCTAATAGGACTGGAAAGACCTTTAGGTAGCGGACATTCATGATACTTAAGGATGGTTGATTCGAGTCTACGGGGGATCACAAAAACCAAGGGGGTTTGAGGAGACGACGCTCCTCAAACCCCCTGTGGTTTCTGCAAGTACGTCTGGGTCGATGCGTTCGAAGGCATCGAGGCCAGGGTTACTTGACGACCGTCATCTTGCCGGTCTTGGTCTGGCGGTTGTCGCCCATCTCCACTCGGGCCCGGTAGAAGTA
>CAJXKO010000064.1 GCA_913055845.1 uncultured Bacteroidota bacterium
CCTCGTTTCGCCTTCCCGCTCTCTTCCTTGCCGTCGCCCTTGTCGTTGCTGGTTGCGACGGGTTCGACAGTGGCACGCCGCCCACCCAGTCCACTGGGGGAGCGGACGCCACAGTGTCGTTCGAGACGGACAATATCTCCATTACCGAAGAGGCCGGTGAGGTGGAGATTGAGGTCACGGTTACCAATCCGCCCAACGACACAGTGTCGGCGGAGGTGCTCTACGCCGACGGAACGAGCAGCACGAGCCCCTCGGACTTTGGCCTCGGGTCCAGTCGCAACGTGGGAAGCGGGTATGTAGCCGGGCGTGTGGTCTTCCCCGACACTGCGACCACGGGTAACACGCAGACTTTGACGCTCGACATTACAGACGAAGAAGAGAATGAGCCGAAGGAAGAGGGTGTCTTCGTCTTCCAGAATGTCACCAACGCGTCGGTCGGGGCGACAAATCGGCTAACGGTGGCGATCGGAGCGATCGAAATCTTCTTCAAGGACTTTGAGGGCGGAAGCTTGGGTCCGATGTCGGTCTTCAACGTCACCAACGGGAATGGATGGGGGGTCGGAAACTTCGACAACAACAGCTACGCCGTAGCCAACGCCTTTGACGGCAGCGAGGCCTCGAACTCATGGCTCATCAGCCCGGCGATTAACTTCAACGACTTTGAAGGCGAGACGCTCACCTTCCGGAATAAGAAACGCTTCGACGATGGAGGGGAGGTGCAGCCGCTTCAGGTGAAGGTGTCGACCGATTACGACGGATCGGGCAATCCGGAGAACGCCAACTGGACCGACATCACCGACCGCTTCCAGAATCTCGCGGCGGAAGGTGAGGGCTTTGTCGCGTCGGGCGAAGTCGACCTGTCCGACGCCCAGTTTCAGGCCGACGATGTGTACGTGGCCTTTCGGTACCAGTCTAGTGGAACTGGTGGGGGCTCGTCCGAAGAGCAGCAGGTGGACGACGTCCGGATCGTGGGCCGGTAATGAAGCCCTGACCTAGGCGGACACCTCGTAAAAGTCTTGTACACTTACCGTTCTACTCGTTTTACGATGCAACGACCTATGCGACGTTTTTGCAGCGCGCTCCTGCCTGTTCTTGTGATCGGACTTGTCCTCACCGGGTGCGACAGCGGAGGAGGCGTTCCCAGTGACCTGGGGGAGTCTACGTCGATCACCCTCTCGGAAACGAGTGTGACTTTGGGGGAAGGTGACGGCACGTACTCCGTGGACCTGACGATTACCGATCCGGGATTCAAGGAGGTGCCCGTCGATGTTTCATTCAATGCCTCTCAGAGCACAGCGACCCGCGACGAAGACCTCCGGGTTCCCGCCGACACGACCATTCGGTTTCCTGAAAGTGCCACGTCGGGCGGAACGGTTTCGTTTGATATCCCGGTGATCGACGACCAGATGATCGAGCAGCAGGAGACAGCGGTCTTCGACCTGTCGATTCCGGACTCCGTGGATGCAGAGGTCGGGACCTCACAACTCACCCTTGCGATCGAAAACAATGATTTCTTTGGCCTCCTCGCGGACGCGCAGGACCTTGAACCGGCGAGTGGAAATACCGACGCCCACTGCATTGTACAGCGCTCGTCGGGAGAGGTCGTCTTCTTCAACAGCAGCGAAGGCGGTATCTTCTCCTACGGCGACGGGCTGACCGTGGAGCGGTCGGCGTCGAACCTGAACGCCGACATTTCGGCGGCGTCGAACACCATCGATCGCTGTGATGGAGTGACGAAGGACGATAGCGACAACGTCTACTTCCTCTTCCGGTCCAGCGAAGGGTCTGGATCCACTTACGTGTACAAGCTTTCCGCTTCGGGCAGCCCGACGGTGCTTGCCTCGGAGGCCGGTCTCGGCGCCCTGGCCCACAGCAACGGCACGGTGTACCTTGCGGGTGTGCAGTTCGATGGGGCACCGGAAGACGGATTCTACTCCGTCAACGACACGGATGCGGGGCAGACTGTGGCGGAAGTCGTCACGGATCCCGACCTCGATCTTGGCAACGGAATGGACGTGGACGAGAACGGCAACCTCTACGCCTTCTCCGGCGGCTTCGGGGGTACGGAGAATCGTACCCGCAAGATTGTGCGGGTCACGGACCCTGCGGGCAGCGCCACGATCGAAACGTTCGTCGATCCGTACCGGCAGGGGTCGCCCCTCATCCCCGACTCCGGAAACGACATCGGAGACGTTGACATCGTCAATCGGAATGGAGAGTCCTTCCTGGTGGTCTACAATGGATCATTCGAGGCGGAAAATGGAGACCAGTGGGGCTCCATCCGGATCTCGGACCAGTCCATCGATCTGCTGTTCAACCGCACGCAGCTTATCGAAAACTCGCCCGTCGGTGACTTCGTAAGTGGATTCACCGAACCTGTTGCCGTGAACAATGACGGCGAGATCTTTGTCGCGAGCCGCCAGGCGTCCTTCGGGGGCGAGCACTACATCGCCAGGGTGGTGGATCAGCTTCCCTAAGACCTCCCATCGCAGGATTCTTCGGCGGGGGCATCCGGGTCCGGGTGTCCCCGCTTTTTCTGTTTGTCTACAGTAGCACTTCTGGATGCCATGCCCCGAATGATTCGTACAGGCGCCTTCGTCGTGGCGGCCGCATTGATGATGGTCCTGGGGGTGAGACCGAGTACAGCCCAGATCACCATCAACGAGGCCCGACAGCGGGGCCTTGGCAGCGAGGTCACCGTGGAGGGCACGGTGACGCGAGCGTATGGGGCGTATGCCCGCATTCAGGATGAAAGCGGCCCCACCGGCGCCAGTGCGATTGTGGTCCGGCAGACGAGCGGGCCGAACAGCGCTGCGTTCCAGGATTCCATCGAGGCCGGGGCGATCCAGCCGGGGACGACCCTGGAGGTGACCGGGACGACCTCGGTCTTTAACGGGCTGGTTCAGATCAACAACGACGACCTCGCGAGCTTCACGGTGCAGGGGCAGGGCACGCCGCCCGACCCGCAGTCGGTCCTGCTGTCGGACTTGGCCCAGAACGGGGAGGACTACGAAAGTGAACTCCTTCGTGTAGAGGGGCTGCGGTTCGCCAGTGCGTCGGGCGCCTTCGAGAACAACACGACCTACACGGTGGAGGACGGGGAGGGCCGAAGCCGAGAATTTCGGGTGCAGGACACTAGTGAGACCGCCATTGGCGGAGCTCCCATTCCCGAGGGCGTCTTTGCCTTCGAAGGGGTCCTGGGTCAGTTCAACGGAGAGGGGGCAGGGGGAGACGAGCCCGACGAGGGCTACCAGTTCATCCCGGTTCAGGAGAGCGATCTGGAGTCCTCGCTGTCGTTCGCGTTCACCCGTCTGTTCACGCGGGTCGAGGAGGGAGGGAGCTCCGTGTCGGTGCAGGTGGAGGTCTTCAACAAGGACACGAACGACGATGTCTCGGTGACGGCGGAGGTGGGGCCAGAAAGCACGGCCGAGAATGGGACGGACGTGACCGGGTTTCAGAGCCCGCAGACATTGACGTTCTCCGGAGCCGACCCGGCGCCGAAGACGCTCACCCTGGAGCCTTCAGACGACACCGAGCAGGAGGGGGTGGAGCGGCTGGAGGTGGTCCTCTCGTCCGACGACGGGGGCATTTCGTCGCCGAGTCGCTTCACGCTCTGGATTTTAGACAGTCCGGCGGCGCAGGGACCGGTCGTTGCGGGCGACAGCGGGGATGTGCTCATCGACTCGCTTCGGCAACAGTACGGCAACCCGCCGACGCTGGGGTACGACGCGGCCCGCGACTCGCTGTACCGCACCATCCTCAACGAACAGGGCACGGTCGAGACCATCTACGGAGGCTTTCAGGCCTCCGTGGATCCAGCGGGGGATGCGACCAGCCAGTTGCTCGACCAGGACGTGAACACCGAGCACCTCTGGCCCCGCAGCAAGGGCTCGGAAAACGAGCCCGCGCTTAGCAACATGTACATCCTGGCGCCGGCCTGGTCGGAGGCCAATGGGTTTCGGTGCAACTACCCCTACGCCGAGATCAATGACGCCGAGGCGGAGCGCTGGATCAGAGAAAAGATGGTGCAGTCGAGTCCCCCGCCGATAGAAGAGCAGGACGGGTACACCGAGTCGGTGGGCAACTCGTGCGGCAGCCCGAGCGACAATGGCCGCTTCGAGCCGCGCCACGGCAAGAAGGGAGATGTGGCCCGCGCGGTCTTTTACTTCGCCATGGCCTACCCCAGTCGGGCAGACCTCTCGTTCTTCGAGGCCCAGCGCCAGACGCTGCTGGAGTGGCACGAGCAGGATCCCGTGGACGCAACTGAGCTCCGCCGGAGCCTCGCCAAGGCCTCCTACCAGGGCAACCGGCTCAATCCCTTCATCGTCGACTCGACGCTCGCGGGGCGGGCCTACGCGTCGGGCGCCCCGGGTTCCGAGGTGATCTCGATCAAGGAGGCCCGAGAGCGCGGTGGTGGACGGACTGTGGCGGTGGAGGGCACGGTCACCCGGGTTGGCGACGACGGGCCGTACCTCCAGGATGATACGGGCGGGCTGTACGTATTCGAATCGGGCGGCGCGTTCGGCGAGGACCTCGGATCCACCATCCGGCAGGGCACGCGGCTGGAGGTGTCCGGCACGCTCGAATACTACAATGGACTCCTCGAACTGACGAACGTCCCGGACACCGGATACGAGGTGTTGTCGCAGGAGGAGCCCCTACCCAGTCCGCCCCTCCTCACGCTCGGCGACATTGTGCAATCCGGGGAAGACTACGAAGCCGAGCTGGTGCGGGTGGAAGACTTCACCATCAATGCCGATGGAGACGAGACCTTTCAGTCGGGCGGCTCGGCCGGCAACTACACGATTGAGGACGGGACCGGCTCGCTCACACTGCGCATTCCCAGTGGATCCGAGCTGGCCGGGGAGCCCATTCCTGATCAGGCGAGCTTTGAGGGGCCTCTGGGCCAATTCAACGGGGAAGGATTTGGCGCCGACCAGCCCGACAGCGGGTATCAGCTCATGGCACTCAACAAGGAAGACCTGGAGTCGGGGCTGCCCGCCGAGACGACGGTCGACGTGACGCGCTCCTTCGGCGACCCGAGCACAGGAGAGAGCTACCGACTTGTGGCTCTGCCGGGACAGGTGGACCGGTCGCTTGCGTCGACGCTCTCCGGCGAGGCCGGGATCGACTGGCAGGCGTACTGGGACGACGGGAGCGACCAAGATTTTCTTGTCAAGTTTGATGACAGTGACCAGTTCAATTTTCGGCCGGGCCGTGGATTTTGGGTACTAAGCACCAACGACTGGTCGGTCGAGACGACTATTCCCACGGTCAACGTGGAGAATGACGCCACGACGATTCCCCTGCACGACGGGTGGAATATCATTTCGAATCCGCTTCCGAAAGACGTCGACTGGGGCGCCGTCGAGGACGCCACCATTGGCGGAGAGGGGACCCTGCAGGCCCTTTGGCGATGGGACGGCGGGCAGTTTCGGCAGGCATCCACCTTTGGGGCGGCGACCGGGGGAGAGGCCTTCTACTTCCTCAACGATCAGGGACTGGACCAGCTCACGATTCCTGTCTCTCCCACTGAGGCCGCTACCACAAACGCCACTGCGGAGGGTCGAATGGACCGCACGGTCGCGTTGGTCGCAGAGCGACGAGGCGTTTCCGAGACCCATGCCCGTGTCCGGGTGGGCGAGCACGCAGCGGCGGCCGACGGAAAAGACAAGTGGGACTTGGTTACTCCGCCGTCGCGGTTTGCGGCCCTATCGGCATCCATTGTTGCTCCGTTTGCCGATGCAGCGGCCGAGCGTCGGAAGCGGCTGGCTCGGGACGTGCGGCCCACGGGGACGGACGGACAAACGTACACCCTGGAGCTACGGGCCGACACGACAGGACCGGTGAGGCTCCGTGCGGCGTCGCTTCCCGCGTCGCGGCAGGTGGACGTGGCGCTACACGACCCGACAACGGACCGCACCTACGATATGCGTGTCGACGGGCCAATAACCCTTTCTGCGGGTCCCAATCCGTCTCGTCTGCGGCTATTGGTTGGGAGCTCTTCCTACGTGGCGTCGGAGACGCAGGCGCGTCTCCCCGAAGCTGTGACGGTCGAGGCTCCGGCTCCCAATCCTTTTCGGGATCGCACGACGCTTCAGTACACGTTGCCAGAAGCGCAAGACGTGACCGTCGCAGTGTTTGACCTGCTGGGCCGACGCGTGCAGACCCTGGTGGATCAGCGTCAGAAGGGGGGCGTCCACCGTGTACACTGGGGCGGGAGAGGCTCGTCGCGGCGCCCGCTGGCTAGCGGGGCGTACTTCCTCCGAGTATCCACCGACGACCAACAGCACGTCGAAAAGGTGATTCTCGTCCGGTGAGACGTGACCTTCGTTCTGTTTCCCCCAACTGCTTCCGAAGTCATGAGGTGCTTCCGTTCTCCGTCGGTCTGCATGCGAGCTCTAGCCGTCGTGGTCCTTGGGGCAGGGGGTTTGTGGGGGATGGGCTGTGACGGTGGGGGATCGTCTGCGGAGCCTCCGTCGCCCCCCACCAATTTGCAGGCGACTACGACGAACGGCGCTGTCTCCCTGACCTGGAATGGCGAATCGGCGGTCTCCGGCTACAACGTGTACCGCAGCACCACGGCCGACTCCGGGGTGGGCGGAACGCCGGTGAATGGGGGATCGCCGCTCGGCCAGACGGAATTTACCGACGCGTCTGTCGAAGCCGGTACGCGCTACTACTACCGCGTGACGGCGGTCGGGGAGGCTGGAGAGAGTGAGCCATCCTCGGAAGTAAGCATCCGTCTGTTTCCGTCCCCACCCCCCCGGCCGTAGCTGTCGAGAACTAGGGCGCGTGAGGTCGTTCGTTGGACACGGGCGAGAGGCGGGCTGAATCTTGTGGAGAGGCGTAATATTCGTGTCTCGGCCCTGCGTGCGTGGATCAGATCTTATGTGCAGGCCTTAGAGATCCTGCCCTGACAAGGGAGAGACTCTGCTGTCGCTGTGGCTCCGGCCGCCGTCTGTGACGGGCGTATTCCCGAGCAATCTGAGACAGTAGACCGAAGAGACAGTACCCGGAACAGAACGTCCACGCAACAGCTGTCTGGTGGTTTGATGAGTCGTCCCACGACCGACGTTCTCGTGATTGGTTCTGGCATTGCTGGGCTCGCCGCGGCCCTGGGTGCGGCCCGGGAGGGGGCCTCCGTCACCCTCGCAACCAAGGCCACGCAGCCGGAGGGGGCCTCGACGTGGTGGGCACAGGGAGGCATCGCCGTGGCCCGACAGGCCCCGGAGCAGTTTAAAGAAGACATTGACGTGGCGTCGAGTGGAACGAGCGACCCGGCCGCCCTCGATGTGCTGGTGCAGAATGCGGACGCGGCGGTGCGCGACGTTCTCATCGATACCCTCGGGGTGGGCTTCGACACCACGGACGACGCCTCCTTTCACTTTGGTCGGGAGGCGGCCCACTCGGAGGCCCGGATTCTCCACGTGGATGCCTCGACGGGGCGGCACATCCACGAGCCGTTCCTGGCGTATTTGACCGATCACGACCGGGTCGAACTCCTGGAAAACACCGCCGCCATTGACCTGCTAAGAGCCGATGAGTTAGTCACCGGGGCACTGCTCGAATCGGACGATACGGTCTTTTGCCAGCACGCCGGCGCCACCGTCCTCGCTACGGGCGGGATCGGGGCGTTGTACAGTCGTTCCACGAATCCCGCCGGGGCCACGGGAGACGGAATTGCGATGGCGGCCCGTGCCGGGGCTGCGACCGCCGACATGGAGTTCGTGCAGTTCCACCCGACCGTGTGTGTGGCTGATGGCGACCCGTTTCTGGTGAGCGAAGCGGTGCGGGGGGAAGGAGCCGTCCTGCGCAACGCCGCCGGCGACCGTTTCATGCCCGCGGTGCATCCGGACGCTGAACTCGCGCCCCGCGACGTCGTGGCCCGCGCCGTGCAACGGGAGCACGACCGCACGGGCGAGGTGATGCTCGACGTTTCGTCGTTCGACTTTGGGGCGACTTTCCCCGACCTTACGGCCCTTTGCGGCGAACACGGCATCGACCCATCGCAGGGCATTCCGGTAGTGCCCGCTGAGCATTTTTTGTGCGGCGGCGTCGTGGTCAACACCAACGGCCGTACTACGCACGATGGGCTGTACGCCGTGGGAGAGTGTGCTCGGACTGGGGTGCACGGGGCCAATCGGCTCGCTTCCACTTCGCTGCTGGAGGGACTGGTGTGGGGCCTTCGGGCCGGTACCGAGGCCGCCGAGCACGAGTCCACCACGCGCGGAGATAGCAGTTTGGAGGAGGCCGGATCCGCCCCCTCCGAGGCCTTCGTGGGGGCTGCCTTCGACCGGCTGCAGCGCGCGATGGACGAGCACGTAGGGCTCCGCCGGACCCCCGACGGACTGGTCCAGGCCCTCGACGACCTGCGGACCCTGAAGACAGAGGTGGATGCCTTTGCGGGTGCCGCGGCTCCCCGTGTAGTCCACGAACTACGATCGGCCTGTGCTGTGGCTTTGCTCGTGACAGAGGCGGCCGCCGAGAATGACGTCTCCGTCGGGTGTCACTACGTCATGGATAATTCCGAGCCGTCCCACGGGGCGGGGGCAACGGCTCGGTGAATGACCGGCACACCCTGATGCCGTTGATCGGTTTCCCGATGACCTGCGGATGCTCCCTGAAGATGACTGACTCTCCGTTCGGCTCCGTTGCGACTCCGACGCTTCGTCGTGTCCTGCCGGATGCGCTTCGCCACCCGACCGTCCTGCGGCTGCTTCGATTGAGTGTCGCCGAGGATGTGCATCCCGAGGGGAAGAGAAATGCAATCGACACGGCGTCGCAACGGGACGTAACGAGTGCCGCCACGATCGCTCCGGATCGCCGACTGGAGGGGCACATCGTGGCGAAGGAGTCCGGCATCCTTGCCGGCATGCCGCTGGTCCGCGCTCTGTTTAGGCTCGTGGACGATGAATTGTCCGTAACACCGCAGGTGGGGGACGGGACGCGCGTGGAGGCGGGACAAACGGTCGCAGCCGTGGCGGGGCCTGGCCCGGCGCTCCTGACGGCCGAGCGGCCCGCACTCAACTTCCTGGGGCGTCTCTCCGGCGTGGCTACCCGCACGTGTCGCTTCGTCGACGCCGTGGCCCATACAGACGTCGACATTCTGGACACCCGCAAAACGCTTCCCGGCCATCGTCATCTTGACAAGTACGCCGTACGGCAGGGTGGGGGACGCAACCACCGGATGGGCCTCTACGACATGGTCCTCATTAAGGATAACCATATTGACGGGGCCGGCGGTGTGGCCGAGGTGCTTCGACGCGTCCGCAAGCAACATGGTGACAACCATCCCGTGGAGATAGAGGTCAAAACCCTCGATGAACTGGACGAGGCACTGGCCTTCTCACCGGACGTCATCTTGCTGGACAACATGGACCGCGATACCCTTCGCCACGCGGTGGATTGGACCGACGGCCGTGTGCCCCTGGAGGCCTCCGGCGGCGTAACGATCGACACTGTCGCCGCCGTTGCCGAGACGGGCGTGGATCGGATTTCGGTGGGGGCGCTCACCCACTCGGCCGCCGCGCTCGACGTCAGCATTCGGGCCCGATAGCCAGAGCCATTCGGGCTCTGTATTTTTGTGAACCGACCGTATAGACGACACATAGCCCTATCCGCCATGATGAACGACGCCGTAACCCTGACCGACCCGGACACGCTCTACGACCTTCTCGAGGAGCGGCTTGAAGACGTGCCCAGCGATCGAGAGCTTCGGTACAAAGCCGACCTCGCCGCCGAGATCAATGCCCTCAAGCAGGAGCGGGATGCCGTCATCCTGGGGCACAACTACATGGAACCGGCCCTCTTCCACACAATCCCGGACTACACGGGGTCGTCACTGGAACTGAGCCGCCGCGCCGCGGAGACAGAGGCGGGCACGATCGTCTTCTGCGGCGTGCGTTTCATGGCGGAGACGGCTAAGATCGTGAACCCGAACAAGACTGTGCTCCTGCCGGCGGAGGAGGCGGGCTGCTCCCTGGCCGAGAGCATCACGGCGGAAGACGTGCGGCGCCTGCGCGAGCGATACCCGGGGCTGCCGGTCGTCACCTACGTCAACACCTACGCCGACGTGAAGGCCGAGAGCGACATCTGCTGCACCTCCAGCAACGCCGCGCAGGTGGTCGAATCCCTTGATTCGGACACGGTTATCTTCATTCCGGACGAGTTTTTGGCCCAAAACGTGGCCCAGGAGACGGGAAAAGAGATCCTCTTCCCCCAGAAACGCCAGCGGAAGGGGCGCGGCGATGGCGCACCCACTGGAGGCGACGGGGTACCGGCCTCGGAGACCGCCCCCGACCTCATTGGGTGGGAGGGGCGCTGCGTGGTTCACGAGATGTTTCAGGTGGAGGACATCCAGCAGGCCCGCGAGGAGCACCCCGATACGGTGGTGCTGGCGCACCCAGAGTGTAGCCCGGAGGTGGTGGAAGAGGCCGACCACTCCGGCAGCACCTCCTCCATGATCGAGTACGTAGAAAACACCGATGCGGAAAGCTACCTGCTACTCACGGAGTGCTCGATGGGGGACAATATCATGGGCGAGAACCCGGACAAAAATCTACTGCGGATGTGCTGGCAGCGGTGTCCCCACATGAACCAGATTACCCTGGAGGATACGCGCCGCAACCTGGCGAACAATCAGTACCAGATCGAGATCGAGGAAGAGGTACGCGTCCGGGCGCTCGACGCCGTAGAGCGCATGCTGGAAATTGGATAGACAGCTACTCCTCCGTTCGTCCACCCAGCCCCTTCGACCCTCGCGGCCCGAAGGCCCACGCCTTTTCGACCCCGTGCCTTCTTCTGTGATGACTCTCCGCCGCTCCACCGCCGCGATTCTCGCTGTTCTGCTCCTGTTGCTGGTCGTCGGGGCAGCGGAGGCACAGACCGACGTCCTCGATCGGGATTCCCTTGTGCAGGCCCAGTCGGCGCAGTTGCAGACGGCCAAGCAGGCTCACCTGTGGCGCGTAGCGGCGTGGGGTGGAACCAACGCGCTCGGTGGGCTTGCCCTCGTCCTCGCATCGTCGCGCTCCAGCACGTCCACTCGGTGGCACTTCGGAGCCATGTCGGCGGGATGGGGTGTGGTCAACGTGGGCATCGCCGCGGGCGGACTGCTTGCGACCGGCACGCCGCCCACCGAGCCCGCCGCATTGCTGGCGGCGGAGCGACAGTTCCATGACATTTTGCTCTTCAACCTTGGGCTGAACGTGGCCTATTCCGCCGTGGGGGCCACCATGCTGGGGGCGAGCTACTACGGAATTGAAAACGTAGGTCGGTGGCGGGGCTTCGGCACCTCGCTCATCCTGCAGGGCGCCGGGCTGCTCGTGCTCGACGGCATCGCGTTTTGGGCGTCGCGGGGCCGCATTACGTCGCTCCTCGATGCGGGGATGCAGCTCTCCGTGCAGGCTGCCCCGATCGGCGTCGCGGTGACGCTTCAGTTTTGACCGCGTGCGGGCCCCACGCTCGTCTGAATGAGCTCAAAGATGCGGCGGTACTCGTCCGTCCAGCTCGACGGCTTTTCAAAACTGTGCCCCTCCACCGGGTAAATTGCAAGTTCCCAGTTCTCCTTTCCCAGCTCGATGAGACGCTGTGTGAGGCGGAAGATGTCCTGCGGCTGCACGTTGGTGTCCACGAGGCCGTGGGGCATCAGGAGCGGGTCCTCCAGGCCCTCCGCGTGGTAGATGGGCGAGGAGCGGGCGTAGGCGAGGGAGTCCGTTTGCGGGTTGTTGAGGATGTTGGAGGTGTAGATGTCGTTGTAGTGGGCCCAGTCGGTGACCGAGCGCAGGGCCGCGCCGCCGCCGAATGCATCGGGCGCGGTGAAGAGGCCCATCAGCGTCATGAAGCCGCCGTAGGAGCCGCCGTAGATGAACTGGCGCTCCGGATTGATGTCGTACTCGTCCGCCAAGTAGCCGGAGACGTCCACGTAGTCCTGCAAGTCGCGCCCACCCATGTGGCGGTAGATGGCTGTGCGCCAGTCGCGCCCGTAGCCCGCGGAGCCGCGGTAGTCGACGTTCACCACGGTGTAGCCGAGGTCGGTCAGCATATTGTGAAACATGTATTCACGGAAATAATAGGGCCAGCCGCGAATTACGTTCTGGGTGTAGCCGGCGCCGTGGACGAACAGGACGGCGGCGCCGTTCGGGGCCTCCGGTCGGAAAATTTGCATCGGCACCTGCACACCGTCGGACGCCTCGTAGCGAACGATGGACGGGTCGCGCCAGTCGTATGAGTTCCACTCCTCGGTCGTCGACTCCGTGATGCGCGTCTTGGAAGCCTGCGCGGTAGCGTCTTGCAAGTAGACCTCGGGGGGCTCGTCGGTGTACTCGTAGAGCATCCCAAGTCGCCCACCATCCGGGCTTACCTCTGCGGCGTACATGCCGGCCTCGTCCGTCAGACGCGTGCGTTCGCCCCCGTCTGCGGGCATCCGATACGTGTGTCGCTCGTGGGGCGTCTTCTCTGTGCTGGTGAAGGTCCAGGTGGAGCCGTCCTGGGAGAGGTGTACATCGGACACCTCAAACTCGCCACTCGTGAGCTGCGTGGTTTCGCCCGTCTCCACGTTTACGGTGTAGAGGTGGCTCCAGCCGGTGGCCTCGCTCTGAAAATAGAAGCGGTCGCTATCGGGCATCCAGCCCACCGTGCCGGGGCCGCCGTACCCGCTGATGCCGGGCCCGCCGATCCAGGCCTCGTCGTGCTGGCGGTCGAGTACTGTGAGGTCGCCCGTGGCCGGATCAAGTCGCGCGATCCAGCGGTCTTTGTTGTCGTGGGCCCGCACCACGAGCACAGCGTGCTCGCCGTCCGGACTCCAGTACGGACCGTAGCTGTATAGGGCCCGTTTTGCCTCGCTGGAATCCTGCGCCACGCCCTTCTCCTGCAGGTACGTCGGGACGTCGTACGCGCCCGGCAGTTGATGGAGGTTGACCTCGTAGGTCGTATCGCGCTGGAGGTCCTGCACGTGGAGCGAAAAGTCCTCGGGGGGAATCCCGACCTTCGGCCGGGCCTGTTCCACCTCGGCGAAACCGGAGAGCGTCACATAGTCCGCCACGACGGTTTGTTCTGCCTTCGGGCGCTCGGTTTCCTGGGTGAAGGTTACAAACCGTTCCGTGGGGCCGATACGGAGTTGTTGGGGGGGCTGATCGCCGTAGTGGAAGGTTGGCGGGGGATTCTCCGCCCGTTGCTCGTGTTTCTCAGCGGCTTCGGTCTTCTCCTGCTGCTCCTGCTCCTTCCGCAGCGTCTCAAAGAGCGTCGTCTGCTGCTCTTTCAGAAACTGTTTCTGCGCCGACGGCTCGTCTGTTTCAGGAGCGGTTCCCGGTCGCAGGTCGGTCAACTGGTGCACGAGTCCGGTCGAGAGCGTGAGAGCGAAGAGGTTGTCCTCCCGTTGGTACACCACGCGCTGCGCGCCCGGGGCGAAGCGGGGGGCCGATTCACGGACACGGGTGTCGGTGAGCCGCGTTTGTGCGTCGTCGCGTCGGTTGTAGAGGTAGAGGTCGCCGTCGGCGGCGTACACCTTGCGGGTCTTGTCGGCGGTGTAGACGTGTTCGCCGTGATGCCAGCCGTCGAACGTTGGCGGATGGGAACGCCGTTCGGTGGGCGACACCTTCTGCGGCGCGCCGCCATTCCGGGGCACCTTGTAGAGCGAGTCGCTCGGAAAATCACCGTTCGGATTCCAGTCGAAGTAGAGGGTCTCGCCGTCCTCGTGCCAGCGGACGTTGCTCGGCCAGTCGCCCACCCACGTCTCGGGGTCCTGCATGATTTGCTCCACCGAGAGGGAAGAAGTTCGCTCGGCGGGTTGAGCCGTTGCCACCAGCGGGGACAGAACGAATGCCAACAGCAGAGGGGGGAGAAAGCGGGGCATGAGTCGAGAATTTGATCCAGCAATGTTGTGGGGGTCCCCAACCTATGGCTCATCGAGAGGAATGTCGATGGCCCCGTAGGGCCCGACTCAAGGGAAACTATCCCTCCGGCCCGAGAGATTTGGGGGGACTCTTGACACTTCAGTTCGTAAAAGCTTCATTATTGCATCACATATGGGCGTCTTGAAAAAAATCTTCCGTTCGACACGACCTCAATACGACGTCTGGTGGACGAGTCTCCTCGCGGCGTTTGAGCGGGGCCGATACCGTTCTGCCGAGAGCGGACCACATCCTCCGCCGTGTCCTCATTTCCCAACCTATGCCTGCTATGATGTCTTTCCTCCGGTTCCCATGGCGTCCTCGAATCCTGGTAATTCTGCTCTGTATCGGGCTACCGGGGGCGGTATTTTCAGGATGTTTTGCTGTTGAGTCGGCCGTTGATTCTGGGGTCAGTTCCGCAGCCAGCGCGGCGGGGGAGGAGGTTGGAGAGTCGATCGGTAAGCAACTGTCCCCGGCCGTGAACCTTCCCGCCTACGGAACTGGGGCCTGGAACCAATTTATGGTGAGTCAGGCACAGGTCTTGTTTAGCCGGGCGTTCACAGCGGGGGGAATGTGGCCGGCCCAGGCGGATTACCGGCCAGGGGAGTGGGTGCGGTACCGGGCCACCGTCTCGGGGGACAGCGAGACTGCCCTCGACACCCTTGAGCGCGCGTACCTAAAGGAGACAGCGGAGGGCAACCAGTGGTGGCGCGTCCAAGGCCTGCAGGGCGGAGAGACCTGGATTTACGAGGCGCTCGTCAATCCGAGCCAGGGCCGTGTGGTTCGCCTCCGGGCCAAAGATCCGGAGGGCAATGTGGGGGAGGTGCCCGTAACAGAGAACACCGTCTATCAGTCGCCTCAGTCTTTGACGGAGGAGAGCGTAGAGGGGGCCACGGTGGGAACCGAGCAGGTCGACACACCCGCCGGGGCCTTCTCGGCCCGTCACGTGAAGTACCAGGGCGGGACGGGGGGAGGCACCGTTACGTGGTATCTGTCCGAGGAGGTGCCTGGGCATGTGGTGAAGTATCAAGTCGGTGCGCCCCAGGAGGGGACGGCCTGGACGAGTACGCTCGTGGCGTATGGCACCGACGCTACGACGATGCTGGACTCGTACTAAGCACGATTCTTCTCCGGCCTGGGGGCACCCTCTCTTCGGCCGCACGGTTGTTGTCTCTTCCCTGAATCCCCGACGTGAATCGTCAGGCGCGGCACGCTCTACGTCCACTAGCGTACCCGAAAATAGAAAGGCCCGACTGAGAGGACATCTCAGCCAGGCCTACCTCGTATTGTGCGCTCGGGAGGATTCGAACCCCCGGCCTTCGGTACCGGAAACCGATGCTCTGTCCGACTGAGCTACGAGCGCGAAGTAATGAAAAGAGGTACTTACTCTTCGGAGAAGTCCCCTGGAATGTTCCTGCAAAAAAGCTTCGAAGGGGCAAACAGCGCAGGGATCCGCACTTTCAAGCCGTCGACACGTCTTTTGCCCTGACTTTTCTCTGTCCTCGTGGCCTCCCCTTCTCCTCCGTCCGGCGGCATGCCGTCCCTGCTTGATCCGTGGAGTCGTCGGGGCCGCCTTCCCTTAAACGGGCCCCTTGAACGATCCTCGGTCGACCGGACGACCCTCAGCTTTCTGACAGGGCTCTTGGGCCTCGGGGCGGCGTTTATTCTGTTCCAGTTTCTCCTCACGCCCGTCATCCTCGTCGTGCAAATCGCCATGGCGGAGGGAGGATTGTCCCTGGACGCCTTTGCCAGTCAGGAACAGTTGATGACGACCTACACCCAAGAACTGGTGCTAAGCAACGGCATCGGGCAGGTCCTAGGGCTTGCCATTCCCGCCATGCTTGCGGCGCGCCTTCATTCGTCCAACTGGGTAGAATATCTCCGTATACGTGGCGTTGATGGACGTCTGTTTCTCCTCGCGCTGATCGGGGTCATCGGGCTCCAGCCCGTGACCCAGTGGCTGGCGCAAGTCAATCAGCAGTTGCCCCTTCCCGAGTCCCTGCGGCTGGTGGAGCAGTCGCAACTCGAGCTGATTCGCCGCGTGCTGGATGGCAATCTCGGGCTTGGGTTCAACGTGATCTTACTGGCTCTGGTGCCCGGCATCTGCGAGGAGGTTCTGTTTCGGGGCTACGCGCAGCGCCAGTTCGAGCGAGCGGCTGGTCCGGCCGGGGGCATTTTGCTGGCCGGAGGGCTCTTTGGCCTGTATCACCTCCGGCCTTCCCAAGCGCTCCCGCTGATCGTTTTGGGGGTGTACATGGCGTACCTGGTCTGGCGTACTGGCAGTCTGCTCCCGGCCATGGCCGTTCACGTGGCCCATAATGGCCTTGCGGTGGTGGCGGCGCGCTACGCGAAGACGCAGCCGGACTACGACCTCCAGGCGCTCGAACAGGCCTCGATGCCCTGGTATGCCGTGCTGGTCGGGTTCGTGATTGTCGGTGGTGTTCTCTATCTTCTACATAGCTTAGCGCCCCGAATCCGCGACGGATGACTTGTGTAACGGGGTCCGCGTTCTGTCCATGAGTCTTTCTGCCATCCATGAGTAGCCATGAGGATTGGGTAAGCGTCTTTCGCACGAGTACCGATTACGAGGCCGATCTCGTACGAGATCGGCTCGATGACAGCGGCATTCCGGCCGTCGTGCTTACGCAACGCGACCATGCCTTTAACCTTACGGTGGGCGATCTCGCGTCGGTGCACGTGATGGTGCCGCCGGAGCAGGCCGACGACGCGGTGTCGCTCCTGGAAGAGCACATGTCGGAAGAGGAACTGGAAGAAGCTGCGTTGGGGGCCGATCCCGATGCGCCGTCCGCTAACACGCCGGAAGAAGACTCGAAGCTCGATTCGGGACATGAACACATGGATTTTGGCCCCCCGGACGAAGACGACGAGTCGTCCGCGTGATGTGAAGAACGGTCCGCTGAGGAAGGAGCAACTCCCGTGCCCGTGAGCAACAATCTACGCCGTGTCGTCACGGCCCTTCTGGCAGCCCCGGTGGTGCTCGTGCTGGCGTACTTGGGGGGGTGGCCGTTTGCGGGACTCGTCGCAGGGATTGGCCTTTTGGGGCAACGCGAATTGTACCAAATGGCCCAGCGCAAGGGGGCACATCCCCACCGAGGGGCCGGCTTCGGGCTGGGCCTTTTCGTCGTGGCGCTTTACATGCAACCCTCGCTGTGGCCCGTTGCCGCGGTGGGACTGCTCGTCTTCGTGGTGGCTGCGCCGCTCGTGCTTCCGCAAGAGCAGTTTCTTATCAGCTTTACGGTTACCATCGCTGGGGTCGTCTATCCCACGGCGCTGCTGAGTAGCCTCGTGGCCCTACGCGAGGTGCGGAGCGTGGCGGTGACCGAGGCCGGCGCGTTCCAACTGGTGCTCTTTACGCTGTTGATTGTGTGGGCTACGGACGTGGCGGCCTTCTACGTGGGGCGCACGTTTGGGCGTCACGCCCTTGCGCCCACCATCTCGCCGAACAAGACGTGGGAGGGCACGCTCGGGGGACTCGGGGCGGCCGTTCTCGTGGGAGGGCTGCTCAAGGTGACGCTCGTCGGTCTACTGTCGTGGCCCCACACGGCCGCGCTGATGGTAATTGGGGGCGGCGTGAGCCAACTGGGCGACCTGTTGGAAAGCAAGCTCAAGCGCTCGACCGACCTGGACGATTCAAGTCATCTGCTGCCGGGGCATGGGGGCATGCTCGATCGGTTCGATGCCATGGCGGTGGCCGCTCCGTTGATCGTGCTCTATCTCCACCTCGTGGCGGGGCTGTTTTAGGCGGCACATTTCCCGAGCAAAAGGGCGGACGGGACGTCAAAGAGGAACGACGGCTTTAGGAGTAGAGTTTAAAATCCATCATGCGTCTTTGACCAGAGGAGTCGATACGGCCATGGGTCTTTTTAGCGCCGGGCGGGGGCCCCGCTCGTTCGATTATCGTCCTCGGCACTACAATCCGGAGGAGGACGACGATCGGGACATCAAGCGCCGAATGGAATCCCGGCGGGCCCGAGAGGCGCAGAACAGCCCCCTCAGCCTGCTGT
>CAJXKO010000065.1 GCA_913055845.1 uncultured Bacteroidota bacterium
CGTTCGCCCGCAAGCGCTTTCGGTTGCACAACTTTAACACAGACAGAACTCTCGCGAAGTGCAGGTTACCAAACCGTGACCGAAAGCGCTTCGCTTTACGCTTCCTCCATCGGCCTGGAACGCGTCGAGTTCGTCGGCGATCGGGAGTCGGCCGGCAGAAGGAGATGAAAGCTTTCTTCGTAGGTCGTCGTGTTGGGGCGAGGTCGTCGAGCGAGATCCCCGCCAGGTTCAGTTCGTCCCCCATCGAGGGCACTCAGCCGCGTCTCCGCAACCGCGACGCCGTCCAGTCCGGAATTGATTTCTAGGGCGAACGAGTGTCCGACCCCCAAAATATGAAGGAGAAGAGAATTAACTGTTTTACATTGAACAGTTTGATGGTAAACAGAATACGAGGGAGTGGTCGCCGGGGAGAGACCAGCGACCGAGTGCCGCTTGACTCACTTGATTCTGTTCGCGATTTCCTGCTCCCATGATCCTGGTCACCGGTGCCACCGGCAATATCGGCAGCAAAGTTCTTCGTCGTCTCTCCGAGGCGGGCGTAGAGACGCGGGCCCTCTCCCGCGACCCGCGCCGGGGCGAGACGCCCCCCCACGTGGACTGGGTGCAGGCCGATCTGTCCGATCCGGCGACATTGCCTCCCGCCTTCGAGGGCGTAGACCGGCTGTTCCTCCTCACCGGCAACGTCCGCTCGATGACGCAGCTTCAGAAGAACGCCATCGACGAGGCGGTGGCGGCGGGGGTGGATCAGGTGGTGAAGCTGTCGGCCCGCGGGGCGCAGCCGGCCTCGAAGTCGGCCATCGCGCGCTGGCACCACGAGGTGGAGATCCATCTGAAGGCGTCGGGACTTTCGTGGACGATGCTGCGGCCACACGTCTTCATGCAAAACCTGCTGGACCAGGCCGGGCGCGTGCGGAGAGAGGGCACAATTCGGGCCGCGGCGGGGGATGGGCGCATTCCCTTCATCGACACGCGCGACATCACCAACGTGGCCGCAACGGTCCTCACCGATCCCGTGGAGGAACACGCAAGTCAGACGCACCTTCTGACCGGCGGCGTTGCGCTCGATTACAACCAGGTGGCCTCCCTTCTCGGGACCGTCACGGACCAAGAGGTGTCGTACGTCGCGGAGAGTCTCGGGGAGGCCCGGACGCGGCTTCGAACCAAGGATCTTCCGGACTGGCTCATCGACAGCAAGCTCGCGCTCGCCGAGTATCAGCGCGCCGGGGGCGACACGGCCCGCGTGACCCACGACGTGTTCGACGTGACGGGCCGCCCGCCCCGCTCACTGATCCAGTTCGCGTACGACCATCGACGTGTGTTCACCGAGCACGACGTGGCCTCCGCTGCGGGGGGAGCCGTTCCTGTCGCTTGACGAGAGGTGGGTCCCTCCCTTCCATCCCTCCATACTTCCAAACTTCCAACCCCTACCCTGCCATGCCTACTGCTCACGACGGAACGGAGGACGAAGAACGCGCGCTGAACACGTTCATCCGGTTCACGCGGGCGTTCGACACGGTCGACCAGGAGATCAATAGGATCTTCCAGGCCCACGACCTCACGTCGGGGCAGTTCGGGGTGCTGGAGACGCTCTACCACCTCGGGCCGCTGCACCAGGGCGCCCTGGGCGACAAGCTGCTGCAGAGCAAGGGCAACATCAGCACCATCATCACCAACCTGGAGGACCGCGACCTCGTGGAGCGCCGCCGCGACCCGGACGACCGCCGCTACGTCCAGGTCCACCTCACCGACGCGGGCCGCACGCTCATCGCCGACATCTTCCCGGATCACGTGCAGCAGATTGTGGACACCTTCGGGGTGCTGACGGACGAAGAGATCGGGGAGCTCGGGCGGCTGTGCAAGAAGTTGGGGATGCAGAATACCGAAGACTAGCAGAGGATTGGGGGTACAGTCTGAGTCCTGCCCCCCCCGGTTCACATCGACAATCGACAGAGTCCAATTTACACTTTTTGTTTAACATTGAACAGTTCAACGTAGAAAGGAAGTCACCACTGTCTATCTACTCACGAACACACCAGCAACCATGAGCGCAAACATCGTCATCCCCTACTACTCGTCGTACGGCACCACCCATAAGCTCGCAGAGGCGGTTGCGAAGGGCGCCGAGGAGATTCCTGGGGCCACCGTTCGTCGCCGCCGCATCCCCGAATCGCCCTCCGCGGAAGAGGCCATGTCGGGCCAAGATGCCTACGACGCCGCGCAGGCCGAGATGGAGGACATTCCGCGCGTGGACCACGACGACCTCCACTGGGCCGACGGCATCATCTGGGGCACGCCCACCCGCTTCGGCAACATGGCCGCGCAGGTGAAACAGTTCATTGACACCCTCGGCGGCATGTGGTTCGAGGGCGAGCTGGAGGGCAAGGCCACCGGCATGTTCGTGTCCACCGGCTCCATCCACGGCGGGCAGGAGACGACGATTCTCTCCAGCCTGGCCCCGCTCATCCATCTCGGGATGGTCTTCGTCGGCGTGCGCTACAGCACCAACCCGCAGATCATGACCACGGAGGGTGTCGGCGGCTCGCCCTACGGCCCCGCCACGATGCCCCGCGAGGAGAGCGACGTGGAGGCCCCCACACCCGACGAGCGCAAAACGGCCCGGGCGCTGGGCGAGCGCGTGGCCCGGGTCGCCTCCCGGCTCCGAGATCCGAAGGAGGAGCGCGAGACAACTCCGGCCGCGTAGCCCGACCGTTGCACACAGAAATGCACAGCGCTTCGACTCGACCCATGACTCGTCGCCTCCAACTCTCGGTGCTACTGACGATCAGCACGCTCCCGGTGATGACCGGGGCGGTGCTCTCCCCCGCCCTCCCCGCGCTGAAGTCGGCGTTCGGGGGCGGCGCGGGGGCCCAGACGTGGGCGCGGTGGGCGCTCACCACCCCTGCCCTCTTCGTGGCCGTCGGGGCGCCCCTCGCCGGATTCGTGATCGACCGGACGGGCCGACGGCCGGTCCTGCTCGCATCGCTCGTCCTCTTCGGGGCGAGCGGGAGCGTCGGCGGGCTGCTCGGCTCCCTCCCGGCCATCACGGCGTCGCGGGCGGCGTGACGCTCCGGATGGGCGACGGCGCGGGCTTCACGGCCCCCGACATGCTCAACTTTTCGTTTGCGACGGACAGCGAGGTGCTCCTCGTCGACGTGCGGATGGACGCGTCCCGGATCTGGGAATAGCCCCCCTAAGTCGCTGAAAAACTCCAGCCCTACACCGCAGCATAAGTCGGCGGGGTGGGCCGACCCTGAATAGCGTCCTTGCAACTCAAAAATTGGCGCGTCTGTATGGAGGTCTGAGTCTCAGATACTATCGAAATACCCCTCGACGACGCATGAGCGACGACACGAAAACTCTTCTCGTGGATGGTCTCAACGACGAAGGCCCCGGCGACATCGTGGGCGCGTTCGCGAACGAAGCGAACATCGACCCCGACGCCATCGGCGCCATCGATCTGGACAACGGCACAGCCACGGTGGAGGTGCACGCGGATACGGCCGACCGCATCGTGGAGGCGCTTGACGGCGGTCGGATCGGGCACGCGACTGTTTCGCTTACCCTCCTCGACGACGAAACGGAGACCACCCGGGCGTACGCCGACCGGCTGACTGGCCTCGTAGAGATGGAGCGCGAGGAGGAGATGCGCCGTCACGAGCGGGAGATCAAGACCCTCTCGGGGCAGGAGCGCGAAGATCGGGGCCGTGCCCTGCTCCGCATGCGGGGCCGCCACGAAGGTGAGGAGCTCGGCGGGCACCACGTCAAGCTCATGCGCACGAACAAGGGCGAGCCCCTCCCCGACCACGAGATCCGCGTGGGCGACCTCGTCATGATCTCGAAGACAGACCCGCTCCGCGACGACAACCCGACCGGCACGGTCACCCAGGTCACGAACTACTCCATCACCGCCTCCTTCGACCCGAAACCCGACGAATGGGTCTTCGGAAAGGGGCTGCGCGTGGACCTCTACGTGAACGACATCACGTACCAGCGCATGCAGGATGCGCTGGCTCAGCTCCCGACCGCCGACGGCGCTCTCGAACGGCTCCGCGACGTGAGCACCGGCGCCGCGTCACCCGCCGCCACGGCGCTCGCCGAGATTGACAGTTGGCACAACCCATCGCTCAACGAGTCGCAACGGCGGGCCGTCCGTGCGGCACTTGGCACCCAGGACGTGCACCTGATCCACGGCCCACCCGGCACCGGCAAGACCACCACCGCCATCGAGGGGCTGCGGCAGTGCGTGGACCGGGGCGAGTCGGTGCTCGCCACCGCGGCCTCCAATACGGCGGTCGACAACATCGTCGAGTTCCTGGTGGACCAGGGCGCCGATGTGGTGCGGCTGGGCCACCCGGCCCGCGTGACGCCCACGCTCCACAGCCACACGCTCGACGCCCGCATCGAGGACCACGAGACGTACCGGCGCTCGCAGACGAAGCGGAAGGAAGCGTTCGACGTGCTCGACCGGCAGGACGACCTCACGCCCCCCTCCGGGCGTTGGCGGCGCGGCATGTCGGATCGTAAGATCAAAGAGCTGGCCGAGCAGGGCCGCGGGTCGCGCGGGGTGCCGCCGGAGCGGATCGAGGAGATGGCCGACTGGCTCGAACTGCGGGAGCGGGCCGACGATCTGTTCGACGAGGCGGAGCAGCTGGAGCAAGAGGCCATCGACGAGGTGCTGGACGCCGCCGACGTGGTGTGCAGCACCAACTCGACGGCGGGCAGCGATCTGCTGGACGGCCACACGTTCGACACCCTGGTCATCGACGAGGCTACGCAGGCCACGGCGCCCTCCTGCTGGATTCCGATGACGCACGCCCGCCGCGCCGTCCTGGTAGGTGACCACAAGCAGCTCCCACCGACGATCCTCAATCAGGAGGCCGCGCAGAGCGGGCTTCAGCACACCCTCTTCGAGCGCCTCGCGCACCACCACGAGACCGCCCCCGAGGCGCCGGGGTCCATCCGGAGCCTGCTGCGCACGCAGTACCGCATGCACGAGACGATCATGGGCTTCTCCAGCTGCACCTTCTACGACAACCGGCTGGAGGCCGACGAGACGGTCCGCCGCCACACGCTCGCCGACCTCGGGGTGACCCGCGACGCGCTGCCGACCCACGAGCGTCGCGAGATTCTCGATCCAGGCGCGCCCCTCGTCTTCGTGGACACGTCGGTCCTCGACGCGCCCGAGCACCAGCGCCCCGGCTCGCACTCCCGAGAGAATCCCCACGAGGCCGAAATCGTGACGCGGCTGGCCACCGAGCTGCTAGAGGCGGGCGTGGCTCCGGCGCAGATCGCGGTGATCTCGCCGTACGACGATCAGGTGGACCGGATCGACGAGCAGATTGGCGTCAACGAGGTGGAGGTGGACACCGTCGACGGCTTTCAGGGGCGGGAGAAGGAGGTCGTGCTCGTCTCGCTCGTCCGCAGCAACGACCGCGGCAGCATTGGCTTCCTCGACGAGCCGCGCCGCTTCAACGTGGCCGTCACCCGCGCCCGGCGCAAGGCGGTGGTGGTGGGCGACGCCGACACCGTGACCACAAGCGACGTGTACGATGCCTTCCTCCGGTACGCCCGGGGCGAGGGTCGAGCGATCCGCCTGTAAGTCCCTCCCCGCACGTGTTCTCGCTGTCCTCTTGCGGCGGGACCCCGACGGGTTGCTCATCGTTGGGGGCGGTGGAGCTTCAGCGGGCACCGATCGCGTCCTTGCACATCCGCACTTGGTTCCCTCTCATGCGCACCCCGGTCTTGCTTGCCCTCGGCACCCTCCTGCTCGCGGCCTGCACCACCGTCAACGTTCGCCCCGACGACACGACCGACGACTCGCCTCCCCCCTCCACGGCGTCGACGACCACGCCGGCCGAGGGAGACGACGATACGGACGACGAAGAGGACGACCCCTTCAAGCCCTGGGACGAGACGCTCGAGGACACCGAGAAGGTCGACGGCTTCCTCCCGCTCTACCAGAAGAGCGACGGGACCCTCTACGCCGAAATTCCCGAGGAGCGACTGGGTGAGTCCTTCGGGCTCGCCATGCACATCAGTCAAGGAGCGGGGGTCTTCAACCTGCACGACGGGCTCCCGCTCAGCGACACGCGCCTGATGCAGTTTCGGCGCGTGGACCAGGCCGTGCACCTCGTCCACCGCAACGTCCGGTTTCGGGCGGACGCGGGACCGATGCGCACATCGCTAGAGGACAACACGGCCCACTCCACGGTCGAGGCATTCGACATCGTGAGCCAGAACGACTCGACCGGACACCTGCTCGTCGAATTCTCCGACTTTCTGGTGTCCGACTACGCCCAGATTGGCGACCGGCTGAAGCTCTACTTTGGGGGCGCGCCCGCGGCACTCCAACGGGACAAGAGCTATGTGGAGCGGACGATGGGCTTCCCGGAGAATACCGAGATCGACGTGTCGCTGACCTATCAGGGATCGAGCCCCCCGCTCATTGGGGGTGAGGCCGTGCCCGACTACCGGGCCGTGCCCGTGGGGGTGCGGTACTCGCTGTTCGCGTTGCCGGACACGAAAATGCAACGGCGCCTGGCCGACGACCGGGTCGGGTACTTCACCAACGCCGTCAAAGACTTCTCGCGCGACCGGTCGTCCGACCCGTACGTGCGCTACGTGCAACGCTGGCGGCTCGCCCCAAGCGACACCGCGGCCTACAAGCGCGGCGAGCTCGTGACGCCGGCCGAGCCGATCGTGTACTACGTGGACCGCACGGTGCCCAAGCGGTACCGCGAGTACGTGAAGCAAGGCATTGAGGCCTGGAACGAGGCCTACCGCGCCGCCGGCTACAAAAACGCAGTGGTGGCCAAGATGGCGCCGGACGATTCGACCTGGAGTGCCGAAGACATGCGCTACTCCACGGTGCAGTGGACGGCGGCCCACCAGATGGGCTACGCCATTGGCCCCTCGCAGACGGATCCGCGGACGGGTGAGATTCTGAATGCTGACATTCTCATCTCGTCCTCCTTCGTGAGCGGCTGGCAGCAGACCTACGGCCAGCTAACCCCCAAAACGTCAGCGTCCGGCGACGCGGCGGCCCACCTTCCGGTTCGTCCCCGCACGCCCCAGGCCCTCCGCAAGGTGTTCTCGCCCGAACTCGCCCGGCGGGCCTGCTGGGCGGAGCGCGGCATGGCACAACAGATTGGCCTGCAGCGCACCATGCTTTTGGCCCGCGGCCTCATCGAGCCCGGCGCCCCGATGCCCGACACGTACCTCGGTGCCGCCATCAAGGACCTCGTGATGCACGAGGTGGGCCACACGCTCGGCCTGCGGCACAACTTCAAGGCCTCCTCGGGCATTCCCAGCGACCAACTGCACGACAAACGCTACACGCAGGAGCACGGCGTGAGCCTCTCGGTGATGGACTATGCCCCGGTGAACATTGCCCTCAACAAGGAGCAGCAGGGCCACTACTGGAATCCCAACGTGGGCACCTACGACGAATGGGCCATCAAATACGGCTACATGCCCCTCACCGAACAGTCCCCGGACGGCCCCCTCACGCGAGAGGGCCCGATGGCCGACACGGCCACGGCCGAGCGCGCAGGCCTCGACAAAATTGCGGCCACCTCCAGCGACCCGAAGCACCGCTACGGCACCGACGAGGACACTTGGCTGGGGGGGTACGCAGTCGATCCCCTCACCAACGCCTGGGAACTGGGGAGCGACCCGAAGGCCTTCGCCCGCACCCGCACGAGTCTGGTGCAGAAGGTAATGCCCAAGCTCGACGAGCGGCTCGTGGCCGACGGCGAACGATACTATCCCCTCCGCCGGGCCATGACCTCGCTTATCCTCACCCGCTACCGCTCGCTCATGCCCGTCACCAAGACGGTGGGCGGCAGCTACGTGGCCCGCGACCACAAGGGCACGCCCGGCGCGCGCACGCCGCTCCGGCCGGTTCCGGCCTCAGAGCAGCGGGAAGCCGTGCAGCTGCTCATCGACGGCGCCTTCGCCCCGGACGCCTTCCAGTTCGAGCCCGAGCGCCTCAATAAGCTGGCGCCCAACCGCCACGCCCACTGGGGGGCCTCACAGAGCCTGCCGGTGGACTATCCCGTACATCGCTACGTGGACCTCGTGCAGTCGAACCTGCTCCGCGAGCTGCTCCACCCGGCCCGCCTGCAGCGCATGATCGACACTGAAGTACGCACGGCGGACGCTACCTATCGTCCGGGGGCCCTTTTTCAGGACCTCACCGGCGCCATCTGGAGCGAACTCGACACCGATGGCACGCCGTCCATCAACTCCTTCCGGCGCAACCTGCAGCACACCTACACGGACCTGCTCACTGAGCTCATGATGGGCCGAACCAGCTGGATCACGATCACCATGACCGGGGCCGACCAGATGGAGGCCCCCGAGGACGTACGGTCCATGGCCCGGCTGCAGCTCCGTGAGTTGTCCACCCAGCTCGACCAGGCTCTCCAGGCGCCCGGCCTCGACCGCAACACGCGGGCCCACCTCACCGAGACGCAGGCTCGCATCGACCGCGCCCTCAACGCGTCGCTGGACTTGGCCCCGTAAGAACATACTTCCTACCGGGGGTGGACCAGACATTCCAGACGGCACCTCCGGTTTCGAAGGTTGATACGTGATGCGTGATTCGTGATCTTTGAGCTGGAGCGCCAATCACGCCTCACGTTCCACGTCTCACGCATCACCCCTCACGCACTGCACACATCCCATGCCCTTCGACGACCAGCTCCGTGCCGAAACGTCCGCCCTCTATACGGACCTCTACCAGCTCACCATGCTCCAGGCCTATTGGCGTGAAGGCATGAACGAACCGGCGGTGTTCGACCTCTTCGTGCGTCGCCTGCGGGACCGCAACTACCTGTTGGCCTGCGGGCTGGAGCAGGCCCTGGAGTTTTTGGAAACCCTCTCCTTCTCGGACGAGACCCTCGACTACCTCAGCGACCAGGAGCAGTTCGAGGAGGCCTTCCTGGACTGGCTGGCCGACTTCGAGTTTACCGGCGACGTGTACGCCATGCCGGAGGGCACCCCGGTATTCCCCGACGAACCCATCGTGGAGGTCGTGGCCCCCATCGGCGAGGCACAACTCGTGGAGACCTTCCTGCTAAACCAGATCACGTTCCAAACCACAATTGCCTCCAAGGCCAGCCGCGTGGTGGAGGCGGCCCGAGAGGGGGCCGAAGACCGCCTCGTGGCTGACTTTGGCATGCGCCGCATGCACGGAACCGATGCAGCCATGAAGGGGGCCCGCGCCGCATTCATCGCGGGGGTGGACGCTACCTCCAACGTGGCCGCTGGGGAGGCCTACGACCTCCCCATCACCGGCACCATGGCCCACAGCTACATTGAGGCGCACGACTCGGAGATGGAGGCCTTCCGCGCCTTCGCCGATCTGTACCCCGAGACCATCCTGCTGGTCGACACCTACGACACGGTCGACGGCGTGCAGAAGGTGGTGGACCTTATGGCCCAGGCGAACGACGTGGACATTCGCGGCATCCGGCTCGACTCCGGCGACCTCGGGGCGCTGGCCCATGAGTCGCGCCGCCTGCTCGACGAGGCCGGCCTGCAGGACGTCATGATCTTTGCCAGCGGCGGGCTCGACGAGTATAAGATTGCGGCTCTGCTCGACCGCGGGGCCCCCATTGACGGCTTCGGCGTGGGCACTAAGATGGGCACCTCGGCCGACCAGCCCGCCCTGGACAGTGCCTATAAGCTTTCGGGGTACGCCGGCGAGCCGCGCATGAAGCTCTCGGCCGAAAAGTCGAACCTGCCGGGCCGCAAGCAGGTGGTGCGGCAGTACGAGGCGGGAATGGCAGTGCGGGACGTCATCGCGACCGAATCGGAGCAGATTAGTGGCGCGCCGCTGCTGGAGCGCGTCATGGCCGGCGGTGAGCGGACGGAGGCGGGAGCCTCGCGCCCCTTAACGGCCCTGCGCGAGCACGCCGCGGCCCGGCGGTCAGAGCTGCCGGAGCGGCTCAGGGCCCTGCCCCCGGACGCGCCCTCCCACGAGGTCGTGCTCAGCGATGGACTGGAAGCCCGGCTCCACAAAACGCGTGCGGCCCTCGAACAGGAGATGGCCGCGGAAGCCTCTTGATTCTGGCCTCCCCCGCTCTCGGACACACGCCCCTCCTTGCGTCGACGTCCAGGATCAAACTCCCCCCTTGCTCCTTCATAGACGTAACCAAATTGAAACTCAAGGTCCCCCACAACGAGTCGCCCCTGCGTTCACCCTCCCAAGTCTCCTGCCGTCATGGACGTGCCCGCTCACGGGGCCGGGCGCCCCAATTCCGAAGCCGCCCGCCTCCGCACGCTCGAACAGTACGACGTGCTCGACGCCCCGCCCACGGAGGCGTTCGACCGCATCACGCGACTGGCCACCCGGCTGTTCGACGTGCCCATCGCCATGATCAACTTCATCGACCAGGAGGACCAGTGGTGCCTCTCCACACACGGACTTGCGCTGGAGCACGCCGATCGGGAGGTCTCCTTCTGCGCCCGCGCCATTCAGCAGGGCGGCGTAATGGTGGTCCCGGACACCCACGAGGACGATCGATTTGTCGACAATCCCTTTGTGGTTGGCGAGCCGCACATCCGCTTCTACGCCGGTGCCCCCCTTACGGCCCCCAACGGCTATCGCCTGGGCACGCTTTGTCTCATTGACGACGAGCCGCGGGCCTTCGCGACGGAGGACCGCGAGACGCTCAACGACCTGGCCGGGGTGGTGATGGACGAGCTCAACCTCCGGCACTACGCGTCGGACCTGAATGCCTCCCGCGAGGCCCACCGCGCGATCAGCGAGCAGCGCCGCCGCATTCTGGAGAGCATTACCGACGCCTTCGTGGCCCTCGACCACGACTGGACCCTCACCTACGTCAACGCCCAGGCGGAGACCCTGCTCGAACGGCCCCGTGACGAGCTCCTCGGAAAAAACTTGTGGGACGAATTTCCGGAGGCCGTCGGCTCCACGTTCCATGAGAAGTACAAGGCCGCCGTCGCCGAGAACCGAACGGTCGAGTTTC
Source organism: uncultured Bacteroidota bacterium (assembly GCA_913055845.1). Classification (GTDB taxonomy): domain Bacteria; phylum Bacteroidota; class Rhodothermia; order Rhodothermales; family Salinibacteraceae; genus Salinibacter. The sequence goes on from CAJXKO010000065.1 coordinate 10,998, forward strand.
TCGAATACTACCCTCCGCTCGACCGCTGGCTGGAAGTAAAGGCGTTCCCGTTCGAAAACGGGCTCTCGGTGTACTTCGACGACGTGACCGAGCGGGTGGAGGCCCAGCGCGACCTCCGGCGGGAGCGCGACCTCACGGCCGCCATCATGGACACGAGCGTCACTGCCCTCGTCATCGTCAACGCCGACGGGCGCATCTCATTCGCCAACGAGCGCGCCGCCAACATCCTCGGGGCGCCCCCCAACACGCTCCGCGGCATGAACTACGCGGACACCGGCACGCTCGCCAACCTAGACGGCACCGATCTTCCGCTGGCGGAATGGCCGTTTCGGCGCATCCTTGACGAAAAGGAGGCCATCTCCGGCGAGCGATACCGCTTCAAGCGCCCGGACGGGACGGCCCGCTCGATCTCCCTGAACGCCGCGCCCCTCTACGACACGGCCGGCAATATCCGGCAGGTGGTGTACTCGATCGAGGACGTGACCGAGCAGGTGCAACACGAGCGCGACCTAAAGGCGGCCAAGGAAGCAGCGGAGCGAGCCAACGAACTCAAGGCGGCATTCTTCGCCAACGTGACCCACGACCTGCGCACCCCGCTGGCCTCCATCATCGGGTCGGCGGAAATGCTGGCCGAGAACGCCCCGGAGGCCCATCAAGACAGCATCGCGCGCATCGAACGCAGCAGCCATCGCCTGCTCGACACCATCAACTCGGTCCTCGACCTTTCAAAGCTGGAAACCGGCGCGGTAGAGCCGGACTGGGAGTCGGTCGACCTGACCGACGAGCTACTGGGCACCGCTGAGATTTTTCGTCCCCAGGCCGACGAGCAGCACATTGAACTCACGACCGAGGTGCCGGACGGTCCCCTCCCGGTGGAGCTCGACCCTACGATGCTTCACCGCATCACCGACAACCTCCTGGGCAACGCCCTCAAATTTACGGAGGCGGGGGGCACGGTCACGCTCCGCGCCGCCGCGACCGACGCGGCCGTGACGATCGAGGTAGCGGATACCGGCACCGGCATCGAAGAGGCGTTCCTGCCGCGGCTATTCGAGTCGTTTGCACGGGGAGAGAGCGCTGCCGGCCAGGAGGGGAGCGGGCTAGGACTGCCCATCACGAAACGACTGACGGAGCTCATGAACGGTACCATCGAGGTGGACAGCGAAGAAGGCGTTGGCACCACCTTCACGGTCCGCTTCCCACGGTGAGGGACGGGGCGCCCTTCGGAACCTCGACTGCGTGGAGGCGCACAGTCTAACGCCCCTATGCCCCCTCCTCAGTACGTTTCATTCTCCAGACCTCCCCGTCACGCCCCCTTCCGATCATGACCATCCGCTGGGGCATCCTCGGCACCGGCACCATTGCCCACCTCCTCGCCGAAGACCTGGCCCTCCTTCCCAACGCCGCCCTCACCGCCATCGGCTCGCGCACGCAGGATCGGGCGCAGGCGTTCGCCGAGACGTTCGACGTGCCGCAGCAGTACGGCTCCTACGAAGCACTCGTGGGCGACGCGGATGTGGATCTCGTCTACGTGGCCACGCCCCACTCCGGCCACCTGCCACACGCCACGATGGCCCTAGAGGCAGGACATGCCGTCCTCTGCGAAAAGCCGCTCGCGTTGAACGCCGAACAAGCCGCCCGCCTAATTGCCACCGCCCGGCGCCACGACCAGTTTCTGATGGAGGCGATGTGGACGCGCTTCCTCCCCGTCATGACCGACGTGCGTCGTCTCGTCCACGACGAGCAGGCCCTCGGCGACGTGCACTTCCTTCGGGCCGACATCGGCGTGACGCAGGACTTCGACCCCACGCACCGCCTCTTCGACCCCACGCTGGGCGGCGGGGCCTTGCTGGACCTCGGCGTGTACCCCATTGCCTTCGCGTTCGACCTGTTTGGTCCGCCGGACACCCTCACCTCCTCCGCCGTGCTTGGCGAAACCGGCGTCGATGAGCAGTGTGCCGCGATCTTCCGCTACGACGATGGGCCACAGGTGGTGTGGCATGCGTCCGTGCGGGCCGACGCTGGACGCACCTGCGTCCTCGCTGGCTCCCAGGGCCGCCTCCACGGGGCACGGTCCTGGTGGAAGGGCGCCCCCTTCACGCTCACCCGAACGGACGACACCACCGACACGTGGGCCCGCCCCTACGCCGGCAACGGCTACCAGTTTGAGGCCGCCCACGTCATGCGCTGCCTCCGCGACGGACGCCGGGAGAGCCCGGTCATGCCCCTCGATGAGAGCCACCGCCTGCTCCAACTAACCGACGCCCTCCGGGCCGACTGGGGCGTTGCCTATCCGCCGGAGACGTAGCCTCGGCTACGCTCCCGCGCTCCCTCCAACACCCAGCACAGACAAAAAAAATGCCCGGCCCCCACCAAGAAGACCGGGCATTCGGCAGAAATGAGATGCCGTTCAAGAAGTGGGCCGTTGCGGTTACGCCAACCGGTAACGCGCCCGTATCTCTCGGCAGCGTTCCTCCATGCGAGGACCCCTTTCGGGACGCTCATGGCCGAGTTGGCGCGTGGGCCCGGCGGTTGCCGCAACGACTTGCCCGCAGGATAGGCGAGGGGCGGGTCGCGCGAAAGCCAAAAACTACATCTTGTTCGGCCCGCACTTCTCGTATTCTTAGATGGGAAGACTTCCTATTTGACTTCTCCGCCCCCTTCCTTACCCTGGCTCGGAGTAATACCACGCAAACCTCAAGGTCCACTAGGCCTGTAACGCCGCTGTGCGTAACCGTCCGGCATTTAGGAGGACAAACCGCCCCCTGCACCGGGTCTTCGGAAGACGCACACGCTACTCCTTCTCTACGGCGGCTGCTGTTCTCTCCCCTTCCCCCCACTGGAAGTGTCTAACACTCGTATGTCCTCGCCTCGCAGTACGACTGGTGCTCCTTCTCAGTCCCCTGTCCATACTTCCCCCCCCGTGGTTGGCATTGGGGCCTCGACGGACAACATGGAGGCCCTCACCGCCTTCCTAGACGGCCTCCCGTCCCAACCGGACATGGCCTTTGCCGTCGTGCTTCACCCCTTCGCGGCATCCAATGACAGGGTTGTATCCCGTCTACGGCGGCACACTGAGTTGCCGGTGCAGCCCCTCTCCAACGGAGACACCCCCCCAGCCAACACCGTGTCCGTGCTTCCGTCCGGCCACCAGGCCCAGATTGCGAACGGGGCGATTCATCTCACCGCACGGTCGCACCCTGAGAACCCTCCCACGCTCGTCGACACATTTTTCCGCTCTCTGGCGAACGACTACGGCGAGCGGGCCGTCGGCATTCTCCTGTCGGACACCGGCTCCCCTCGGGCACTTGGCGTCCGGGCCCTAAAGGAGCAGGGCGGCCTCGTGATGGCCCACCTCCCCGAGGATCCTGGCTCCGGCGAGTTGTCCATCAGAACGCAGGGACCCCGGCTCATCGACGTGATCGACCAGGCCGCTCAGCTCGGGGCCCACCTTCCCCGGTATTGGTCCCGCGCCGCTGCGCCGGAGGGAAGCGAGATGAGCAGCGACGCCCTGACGGAAGAGGCTTTCACGAAGATCTTTTCCCGTCTCCACGCCGAGACGGGCCATGACTTTTCGGACTACAAGCGCTCGATGGTACGGCGCCGCCTCCGCCGGCGGATGGCCGTACACCACGCCCCCTCTCTGTCGGCCTACCTCGATCTCCTCCAGTCCTCGACTACGGAGACGCAGCAGCTGTTTCGGGAGCTTCTCATCGGGGTCACGCGCTTCTTCCGGAATCCCGAGGCGTTCGCGACCTTGGAAGAGACGATTCTTCCGTCTCTTTTTAACCGCAAGGGCCCCACCGATCAGATTCGCGTCTGGTCGGCCGGGTGTGCCACCGGCGAAGAGGCCTATTCCCTGGCCATGCTCCTCAACGAGTACGCCGCCTCCCGCTCCCGGCCGCCCGAACTCCAGATCTTTGCGACCGACCCCAGCCCTCAGGCCCTGCGGCGGGCCCGGGAGGGGCGCTACCCCCCCTCCGTCGCCACCGACCTGTCGTCCTCCCGGCAGCGTCGATTCCTGCATCCCGATGGACAACACTATCAAGTAGTAGACCGCCTCCGGGAACAGGTTCTCTTTGCCCAGCACGACCTCCTTACGGATCCGCCTTTTTCGACCATCGACCTCGCGGTCTGCCGCAACATGCTGATTTACCTCCGGCCCGGCATCCACGAGCACGTGCTGCGGCGCCTTCGCTACGCACTCCGGCCGGAAGGGGTGCTGTTTCTGGGACGTGCCGAGTCGGTCGGCCCGCAGTCGGACCTGTTCTCGGCGGTGGACGATTCGGCCTCGCTCTACCGCCGCACGGGGGAACCGATGTCCCACTGGCCGGTCCGAGCCTCCGCTCCCGCCCACCACCCTCAGTCTGGGGACGCGCCCGCACCGGGTGCCGACGCGTCGTCTTCCGAGGACCTTGGGGACTTCCACCAGCACGTCTTGTTTGAGGGAATGACGAGTTTCCTAGTCGATCGAAGCGGGGAGATTCTGCATCACACCGAGCCTGCCGGTGAGCACCTGCCCGGGGATCAAGGTAGGCCTCCCCAAAACCTTTTGGAGGCGGTGCCGGAGGCCGTTCGCCATACACTGCGCAGGGCCCTCCGGCGCGCATTCCGGACCCACGAGACGACAGGGCCCACCGTTCTCTCGTCTCCCGACGACGATGCCCCCCTGCTGCTGTGGGCACGTCCTCACACGCTGCCCGGCGAGGACGTCCAGGTGACCCAGGTGCTGCTTCACCGGCTCTCAGTGGACGCCTCCCCTTCGGGGCTCGACCGCGCGTCGACACGAGACCGCGGCCGGGACGAGACCGCGGCCGCATCCCGCTCCGCCGAGGCCGAACGCCCCCCCGTGCCCCAGAACACGGAGGCGTCGAACGAGGAACTACGCCAAATGAACGAGGAGCTCCAGTCGAAGAACGAAGAGATTGCGCAGGGCCAGGAGGAGCTCCGCTCGATGAACGCGCAGCTTGAATCTACGAACCGGCAACTGAAGCAAAAGCTCGATGAACTGGAGCGGACCAACAACGACCTGCGCAATCTCATTCGGGCGACCAACGTCGCCACACTGTTTCTGGACCGGGACCTCCACCTCGAATGGTTCACCCCGCAGGTCCGCGAGCACTTTGGCATCCGAGAGTCGGACACGGGGCGTCCCATCTCCGACGTTACACCCTCCCTGCCCTACGAGGCCCTGGCCGACGACGCAGAAACCGTCCTCGACCGCCTCGCCCCGATTGAGCGGGAGCTTCAGGGTCCCAAGGGCACGTGGTTCCTGGCGCGCCTGCATCCCTACCGCACGCTCGATGACGACGTGGAGGGCGTCGTCGTTACGTTTGTCGACATCACCGACCGGCGGCAGGCCGAGCTGGAGGTCCGGGCGGACCGCAACTTTATTGAGACGCTCCTGAATACGGTGGGGGCGCTCATCGTGGTGCTCGACTCGGACAACTGCATCGTGCGCTTCAACCAAAAGTGCGAGTCCCTAACCGGGTATTCGGCGGCGGACGTGCGGGGAGAATCCTTGTTTGAGCGCCTTATCCCTCCGGACGAGGCGGACGACGTGAAGGCCCTCTTCGAATCGATGCGGAACGGCGCCGACCCTCCGCCCCAGGAAAATCACTGGATCACGAGCGAGGGGGAGCGCCGCCTCATCCGGTGGTCCAACACCACCCTTACCACCGAAGACGGGACGGTGGAGCACATCATCGGGACCGGGGTGGACATCTCGCAGCGCCGGCAGCTAGAGCGGGAACTCACGGCGATCAGCGACCGGGAGCGCCGGCGAATTGGACAGGACCTGCACGACCTCCTCGCCTCGCACCTCTCGGGCACCGCCATGATGGCACAGGGGATGGCCCAGCGGGCGGCTGAGGGCCAATCCCTTAAGGCCGAGGAAGTGCGCGAAATCACGACGCTCATCCAAGAGGCCAGCGAGCAAGCACGGACCCTTTCGCACTCTCTCGTGCCGTTCGACGTCCACGGGGACGACCTGCTGGAGGGCTTCGAAAATCTGGCCCGGCGCCAGGAGAACATGACCGACGTAACCTGCACGGTCGACGCCCCCACGTCTCTCCCGCCCCTTGCTCCCGACGTGAGCGCGCACCTCTACAGCATTGCGAGCGAAGCAGTTGCCAACGCCATCAAGCACGGTGACGCCGACCACATTACCATCCGCCTGAGGACAGACGCAGACGTGCTCCGGCTCACCGTACAGGACGACGGGACGGGGCTGCCCGGCGAAATTCCGGACAACGCCTCATACGGCCTCAAGATGATGAGGTATCGCTGCAATCTGATTGGGGGGCGCATCGACCTCCGTCCCACCGACGGGTCCGAAGGCGGCACCGTTGTGCAGTGTTCGATGCCCCTGACCAAGGCTACGCAGTCCCCGACAGCGAACACCCGCTCCCCGTCGAAATAACTCCCACTCCCAGCCTCTCATGCCGCGATACGGCCTAGAAGTCGACCTAATGAGGAAACTTGTTACATACGTGTAGCATTTCTCACAGGGGTATTTTTCATCTCTTCTCGTCCCATCCGCGCATTTCGTA
>CAJXKO010000066.1 GCA_913055845.1 uncultured Bacteroidota bacterium
TCACGGTACGTGATCGCCCGGTCGGTGAAGAGGGAGGCGAAGCATCTCTTGCAGGCGTCCAGCACCGCTTCGTCGCCACGCACGTTGAGAAAACTCTCCTGCTGTCCCGCAAAACTGGCTTCGGGCAGATCCTCGGCGGTGGCGCTGCTGCGGGCCGCCACGTCGATCGCCTCGGCGTCGTAGGCCGCGCTGAGCGTACGGTAGGCATCCTGGATGGCGTCCGCCATCTCGTGCGGCATCGTGCCCTGGCGGATCAACGTGCGAATGGCCGCGCCGGTGTCACTAAGCGACTGGTCGCCGTCCGACAGGGCTTCGAGTTCCGCCCAGATCTCGTCTTTGAGGTCGTTTACGGTGAGGTAGTGCCAGTAGGCGTCGGCGGTCGTGGCGAAGCCGTCCGGCACCCGAATCCCCTCGTCCTTCAGCGCGCCGATCATCTCGCCGAGGGAGGCATTCTTGCCGCCCACGAGGGGCACGTCTTCGTTGTTGAGTGTGTCGAACTGGCGAACGTAGGTCTGCTTTTTGGCAACGGTGGTGTCGGGCATGATCGCTTTGGGCTGTGGGGGAGAAAGGGACGGGAGGCTATCGGGCCGTGTAGCCGCCGTCAATGACCAGTTCCGAGCCAGTGACGAACTTCGACTCGTCGGACGCCAGGTAGAGGATTCCATTGGCGATATCGTCCGGCTCGCCGACGTGGCCAAGGGGGTGAAGTTCGTCCAATTGTTTCCGGCCCTCATCCACGTCGCCCTGGTCGCCCAGATAATCCTCCACGAGCGGCGTCCAGATAAAGCCGGGGTGGACCGAGTTGACGCGAATGTTGTCCTCCGCGTACTCCAGCGCGTCGGTCTTTGTCATGAGCCGCACGGCCCCCTTCGAGGCGTGGTACGGCGGAATGTCGGGGGCGCTGACGATACCGTAGATGGAGGAGAGGTTGATGATGCTGCCGCCGCCAGCCTCCTGCATGTAGGGGATGGCGTGCTTTGTGCAGAAGAAGACGCCCTTCTCGTTTACGGCCATCACCTCGTCCCACTCTTCTTCGGTCAGTTCGTGGGTGGGTTTGTCGGTTCCCGAGATGCCGGCATTGTTCACGAGCACGTCGATGCCGCCGAACGCCCGGGCGACCTCGTCGAAGACGTGCTCAACTTCGTCCTCGTCGCTCACGTCGAGCGGCCAGAACTGAGCACTGCCGTCCGTGTCTTCGATTTCCTCCACGACGGACTTGCCCGCGTCTCTCTTCACGTCCGTCACCGCGACCTGTGCGCCTTCTTCGGCGAGGCGGAGGGCAGAGGCTTTGCCAATGCCCAAGGCCCCACCGGTAACAATTGCTGTTTTTCCGTCTACGCGTCCCATAGGTGTGATGTGGTCTGGATGTGGAAGGAGATGAAAAGAACTGGGGGCATTCCCGCTCAGATGAGTGCGTGGTCGCCCACGAATTCGGAGAGGGGCAGGCCCCAGGTGGGCACCTTGCCCCCGGTCGTGTAGTATATTGTCTTGAATCCCATCTTCAGGGCGTGCGGCGTATAGCCGATCTTGAGGATGCTCGTGTCGCCGCCCCACCATTCGTCGGTGTGCATGTAGAAGCCCCGACGCCCGCCCATGTCGCCCATGCAGATGACCTCCGGCTTGAGCGACGGGATGGGGATATCGGGCTCGTAGGAGCCGGCCTCCTGGCCGAGCACCTGGGCGCAGATCTCGGCTTCCTTGTGTCCCAGTGATCCCAGCTTGGGGACCGTCACCGACGCCGCGTCGCCCACTGCAAAGACCTCCGGGTAGTCCGGGTTGCGCATGTGGAGGTCGGTTACCACGAAGCCTTGATCGTCCGTGACGGGCAGGTCCTTGAGAACGTCGTGGGCCGTCCAGTTCGGAAAGATGATCTTGAACTCGGCCTCCAGGCTGCTCCCGTCGTCAAACTCGATCCCGTCTTCGTAGAGCCGCGAAATACCCTTCGTGTCGGCCCGGTAGCCGAATCCCCTGTTCTGCATCATCGGCAGGAGCTGATCGAGGATTTTCTCGCCGGCGTCTTCGGCGATCACCTCAGCCGGGGTGAAAAGGGTAATCGAGTGGGCATCTCCGAGGCCGCGCTCCTCAAGCCAGTGCGCCATGGAGAACGCAATCTCGACGGGGGGACCTTCACAGGCGGCCTTCGCCTCGGGGAGCATCGGGAGGTCCGGATGGTGGCCCTGCACAAACCGGTCGGACCCGATGGCGATGGGGCCGCCCTTGTAGCTACCCTCGTGCAGGTGTCGGCGCACCTTCTCGCCGTAGTACGTGTCGGTAAACGTGTGGCCGTGCTCCGGAAAGCCGTCGATGTCGTCGAACGCCAGGTCGTTGCCGAGGGCAACCACAAGGTAGTCGTAGTCGATCGATTCGGCGGCGGAGCCGGATCGCTCCACCGGCCTGTAGTCCACCGACCGCTGCTCCACGTCGATGGCTTGCACCTCGCCGTGGACGAAGCGAATGTCGTCACGGTCCAGAAACTTGACGAAGGGCAGGTGCAGTTCTTCGGCGGGATTGTTGTTGTGCCACACCTCCAGCGGAATGTTGGGGATGAAGGTGAGGTACGGATTCCGATCCACGCAGGTAATCTTGACGTCCCCGCCGGCGTACTCGCGGAGGTAACGAGCCGTGGTAAGGCCCGCAAAATTACATCCGAGGACGAGGACGTGGGGAGTAGGGCTCATGGAGGGGGGAGAATCAGCGGGGGACGTGCGCGGCCGTCCTGGGGTTCTGCGCCACGCTCAAACCAGGCCGGCCCCGCCGTATCCCCTGCGGTAGAGAGAAGCGAGCGGGTTGTCGGGCCGCACTGTCACAACATTTGGGGCCCGGGACAGCACACCATTACCATCATACAGGAAAAGAACGACTATGCGTGTAGGGATTCCCCTGTTTTAAAGTCGGGAAATGGTGCACGTTGGACTGGCGAAATCCCCTATTTATGCGTCACCTCTGGGGGAGGAGATGCTCGCCTCATCGAGAATGGTCTCCCCAACGGCAGTCGCAGGGCGATGGAGGGCAGAGTGCGAAAAGGAACCCGCGACCTGTCTTTACCTGTTATAACTAATCAAGAACGCTCCCCACCCTTTTCCTGCTCAATAGCAGTCCCCCATGGAACTCGAATCCGGACGCCCGCGCCACGAACAAATTAGTGACTGGCTGCGTGAGCAAATCGAACAGGACACGTACGAGGTTGACGAGAAGCTCCCCTCCGAGAAGCAGCTTGGGGAGCGGTTTGACGTGAGCCGTGTGACGGTGCGACGGGCCTTACAGACCCTCGAGAGTGAAGGGTACATCTACCGGCGGCAGGGACTCGGGTCGTTCGTCAATGAGCGCCGCGCCGCGCAGGGGTTGGTGCGCCTCACGGATTTTGCGCAGGACATGGCACAGGCGGGCCTGGAGGCATCGTCTGAAGTGAAGCACCAAGCCTCGGAAACCCCGCCGGCACCAGTGGCCGTGCGTTTGGATACCGATGATCAGAAGGTGATGCGGCTCGACCGCCTCCGACTGGGTGATGGGCGCCCCGTCGCGTTCGATCGGACGTGGCTGCCCATGTTTTATGCCCAACTCCTCGAGGGGCACGATCTCGAGCGGGAAACCATCTACCATATTCTCGAGACCGAGTACGACATTCCTGTCCTGCGCGGCCAGTACCGCATCACGGCCGCCAACGCCGACGCGACGGTCGCCGCGGCGCTCGGGGTGGATGAGGGAGAGGCACTGCTCCTTATCGAGCGGTTGTCGCTCACGGAGGGGGACAAGCAGGTCTACTTTCAGCGGCGTTACTACCGCAGCGACCGCGTGGCCTACGAGCTAGAGCTGGCCCGTGACCCGGAGCGCCGCAATGCCGACGAGCATGGCATGCCCCTCCGTGAGTTCGAGCCCGTATTTGAGAACGACACCGGCGGCCGGGACCAATAGGGCGGTCCCAGCGCCGGGGGGATGCCTACATGCGTCCCTTCAGCATGCCGTTCCAGTACATGCGGGGGAGGCCGTATGCCTTGAGGGCGTACATGCTGTAGCGCTCCTGCGTCTGATCGAACGGGAAGCTTTCCTGCGGCTCCTTGTCGTAGTCGAATTCCGCGAGCACGAGCTTGCCGTAGCCCGTCACGAGGGGGCATGAGGTATAGCCGTTGTAGGTGCCGTTGATCGGTTGGGTGCCGCGGAGGGTGGCCATGAGGTGATCCACCAGCACCGGTGCCTGCTTGCGGACGGCCGCGCCCGTCTTGGAGGTTGGCAGGCTGGAGTTGTCGCCAATGCCGAACACGTTCTCGTAGCGGGTGTGCTGCAGGGTGCCGGAGTCCACCTCGACCCAGCCCTCCTCGTTGGCCAACGGGCTCTGCGCGATAAATTCGGGGGCTGTCATCGGCGGGACGGCGTGGAGCAGGTCGTACTGGATCGTGCGCTGCTCCCCCGTTTCCAGGTTCTTGAAGACGGCCTCCTTCGCATCCGGGCGAATCTCGGTGAGCTCCGTATTCAGGTTCACCTCAATGCCCTTGCGCTCCACCACGTCGTAGAGCGTCTCCTCGTAGGGCTTCGAGGAGAAGAGGGCCCCCTTCGCCTTCATAAACGCGATGCGGCTTCCCTCGCGCACGCCCTGTCGCCGGAACGCATCGTCGGCGAGGTACATGATTTTCTGCGGCGCGCCCCCGCACTTCACGCCCGTCGTGGGCTCGGTGAAGAGGGCGGTACCGCCCTTGGGAAACTGCTGGATGGCGTCCCAGGTCGTCTCACAGGTGTCGTAGCTGTAGTTGCTGACCACGCCGGTGCCCGGCTGTCCCACCGACTCGGCGAGGCCAGGAATGCCGTCCCAGTTGATCTGGATGCCGGCGGCCATCACGAGGTAGTCGTACCCGTAGGTGTCGCCGCCGGCCGTGGTGACGGCGTTGCTGTCGGGGTCCAGATCGGTCACCCGGTCCTGGATCCAGGTGGCCTCTTTTGGCATCACCTCGGCCATGGGGCGGGCGGATTCTTCTTTGGGAAAGACCCCGGCTCCGATGAGGGTCCAGAGGGGTTGGTAGTAGTGCGTGTCGGATGGTTCGATGACGGCTACCTCCGGCGCATCGTCGCGCTCCAAAAGCTGAGACGCAACGGTAAGGCCGGCGGTGCCGCCCCCGACGATGAGAACCTGATGCGAGTGGGTCATGGGACTGGTATGAGGGTGAGAGTGAAACGTAAAGAGGAGGGAGGGCGCATCTGCGCTACCTGCGCAGGTTCTGACCAAACTTCTTGGCGAAGGTGGTGATGAAGCCGACTGCCCGTTTCACATCGGGGTCGCGGAGGGCGCCGAGCAGTCCGAAGAAGCCCTGGGCCGGCGTCTCGCCGGCACTGGCTTCTTTTTGCGTATCGACGAGGGCAGAGCCGAGACTGCCCACGACCTGCAGGGCCTGTGGGTCAAGCACGCCGGAGTCGAGCAGGGCCTCGAACTCGTCGGTCCGGAACAGCTCGCCGAGGCGACTGAGGGCGCCGAAAGTCTGGCGCAGGGTCTGCTCCGGGTCATAGCCCTTCTCGGCGGCGCGGGCGTACTCGGCGTCGAGGATGTCGACCACCGTGGCAATGGCGGCGGGAGCATCTTCCGCGAGGGCCGTCAGCTCTTCGAGTTGGGGGGACCGGTCGAGGACTTGCTCCAGGGCCGCTGTGGTCTCGGGCTCCGTGAGTTTTTCCAGCAGCCGGAGTCCTTCCCGCGCCCGTTCGTCCACCACCACGCCCCGGTCCGCTGCGCGGGTCAGGGCGTCGTCGATCGTGTCGGCCGTAACCATTGCCGCGTCGGGTAACTGGTCGGCGAGTTCGGCTAGCTGTTCCAGGCGGTCCAGGCGGTCGATCAGGGCCGTGAGCACCTCCACCGTCTCTGGCTCCGTCAACTTCTCGGCAAGGTGCAGCGCCTCGCCGGCCCGCTCGTCGAGCACCACACCACGGTCGGCGGCTCGCGTGAGCTCCTCGTCTACCACGTCGGCCGTGGTCTGGAGGAGGGCCGGCATCTGACGCTCCAGCCGGTCGAGTGTGTCGATGGCCTCTTCGATGGTGTCGAGTTTATCGAGGAGGTGAGTCAGCTTCTCGCGGGTCGCAGGATCTTGTAAGCGCTTTTCCAGCGTGCTCGTACCGTCTGTGTGGGTCGTGTTGTCCATGGGCCCTGGGATCTGTGGGTCAGCGGAAGAGGAGGCCGACTATTGGTGTGTACCTGTATTTACAACTGATAATGATGTTTCGGAACTGTTGCAAATGACGTCTGGTGCGCTGTGTATGCTAAAACACATGGGCAGTGCTCGTGTCCGGGGACGAGTCGGGAACGAACACCGAGTAGATGCCTCGGAGGTCGCCGGTCTCAAATCCGTATGCCCGGTCCTTTGGGTATCCTTTCTGCACGAATGTGGGGCGTTGCTCCTTGGGGCCGTGGCAGGAGAGACAGGATGACCGCACGGTGATACGGCGGGCGTAGCGCCAACCCTCTCGGCCATTTTGGACGGTGCGGATCCAGCGGTCGGTCCGCTCGGGAGACGAGGCGAATTCATCGTAGAGACGACGTGCCTCCGGATCGAGCTCGTGGGACGGGTTGCGGTACTTCTTGGCCAGTTGTTGCACGGTCCAGCCGTTCGCGATGGCCATTTGTTGGGCCCGTATCCCCACGGGTTTGCACACGCGCTCGAACGTGCCCTTGTCGACCGCAGGAGTGTCGATGGTTGCGGCGAGCGACTCGCGCATCTCGTTGAGGGACGTGATGGCCTGCTCCACATTCCGCTGGACGGAGTCGGGAGGCGCCGACGATTCTGTGGTGCTAGACCGTCCACACCCGGCCATCAAGACGGTGAGGCTGGCGAGGAGAGCAAGAGTGATCGGGGGAGTGTGCATTGCGAGGGAGCGTGGAGGGGGAAGGAGGACGAGAACCACCGCAATGAAATAACCTGCCAAAGGCCGTTCTTCCGAAAGTCGGGACCTAGTGGATGTGCGCATGGGAAAATGGCGGACCCTCCTGTGGGTCTTTCCCCATATTCCCTCGCGTCTTTATTGTATACTCTACGTACCGCACGCAGGGGGCTGGATCCTGAGATGGGCTCGGTGGGGCGCCCGATAGGGGCATGATCTGAAGGTGAAGAACAATCGGAAGCGTCTGGGTTGGGATCCTCCCAGCGAGTCGCAATTTATATGTACCGGTATATACTTGTAAACACAACCGCACGCAAGACACGGCCGCTCGCCTTATGTCCGATCCCCAATTCGACGTTGAGCGGGCCACGGCCGGCCTCGTGCTGGCGCTGTTTCTAGCGGCGTCGCTGCTTCTTGGCGCGATGTACTACTTCGTCCTCCGCGACGCAGAAAAGCGGGCCGCCGATGCGTCGAGCCCCGCCCAGTCGGTTCGGGTGGAACGTTCCCCCGCGCCGACGAACGCTGTTCCTACATCCGTCCTTATCCCTGAGTCCTCCGCATGAGCTATACGCCGCTCGTTACCATTCTGCTTCTGCTGGTGGCCGGCGCCGCAGCTACCCTTGGGGTGCTGTTTTCGGCGTACCGGAAGGGGTACTTTGACAACCTGAAATCCGAGGCCTACGTGATTTTCGACGAGGACGAGCCAGTGGGGGAGCCACAAGACCAGTGGTTTCGGGAGTCGGAGGCGTCCTCGGACCCGTCGTCTCCACGCGTGTAATTCCTCCTTGTTAGCCCTCACTGCCGCTCATGCCTGACGACGCTTCTCCTGGTGTCCCCCCGGACGTGGCCGACGCGAACGCGGATGTCGACTGGCGTCGGGTCGTCGACGCCTCCACGCGGTGGCCCGTCATTGCGTTCGTCGTGAGTGCGACGGCGTGGCTCGTGATCGGGTCGCTGCTCGCCCTCATCGCCAGCTTCAAGTTTCAGTTTCCCGACTGGTGGACGCACCAGGCGTGGTTGACCTTCGGGCGGGTGCGGCCTGCGCACCTCAACACCATGATCTACGGCTGGATTTCGATGGCCGGGGTGGGAGTAAGCGCATGGCTTTGGGCCCGGCTGCTAAAGACGCGGCTGCAGGGGCGGTGGATGCTGCTGCTCAGCGCGGCGCTCTGGAACCTGGGCGTGCTGGTGGGCACCATTGGCATCCTGGCGGGCTACTCGCGGGCCATCGAATGGGTGGAAATGCCGTACGTGGCGTTCGCGTTCATCGTCCCGGCCATGCTGTTGGTGGTGGCGTCGTTCATTCAGACGTTGTGGCAGCGGCATGCGCGGCACCTCTACATCTCGGTGTGGTATCTTGGCGCAGCGATACTGTGGGGACCGCTGCTGGTAATCGCCATCTTGCTTCCCATCTACAGCGGCATCCCCGAGGCAACAGCCAACTGGTGGTACGCTCACAACATCCTGGGGCTCTGGATTACGCCCCCGGGCCTGGCGGCGGCGTACTACTTCATCCCGAAGGTCATCGGGCGACCCGTGCACAGCTACCACCTGTCCTACCTTGGCTTCTGGACGCTCGCGCTCTTCTACAACTGGGCCGGCGTACACCACCTCGTGGGCGGGCCGGTGCCACAGTGGGTGGCCACAGTGTCCATCGTGTTCAGCGCCATGATGATCATCCCGGTCATCGTAGTGGCCGTGAACCATCACCTTACCGTGGTGGGCCACTTTGAGAAGCTCAAATACAGCCCCACGCTGCGCTTCGTGGTGTTCGGGGCCATGAGCTACACCGCCGTGAGCCTGCAGGGCTCGCTGCAGTCGTTTCGGTACTGGCAGGAGGTGACCCACTTCACGCACTACACCATTGCGCACTCGCACCTGGGGGTCTATGCCTTCGCGACGATGATTGCCTTTGGGGCCATCTACTACATCATGCCGCGGGTGACGGAGTGGGAGTGGGGCAGCAAGCGCCTCGTGAGCCTCCACTTCTGGACGACGGGGCTGGGCATCGGGGCCTACTTCACCGCCCTCACCATCGGCGGCGTCATCCAGGGCTTCCAGATGCTGAATCCCGACGTGGCGTTTCTCGACATCGTGGACGACACGAAGCCCTGGCTCATCGTGCGGTCGGTGTCGGGCACGCTGATGACGATTGGGCACCTCGTCTTTGCGTACCTGCTTGTCCAGATCGTCCTGAAGAGGGGAGAGCGTCCGGAAGGGCCTACCTACTTCCATCCTGTGCCGGAGGGCACCTTCGCACACGTGGGGGGCGATGGAAGCCGGTCCGTTCGCACGCCGTCGGCGGACCAAGACGGCTAGTAACGCCCGTTCTGCCTCGCTTTTCTCCCACGATTTCCTTCCACAATGACTCGGATCGCGCTCATTTTTCTGGGGGCCTTCGCGGCCATCGCGATGAGCTTCACGGCGCTGGCCTTGTTGCCCCGCATGCAGCTGTCCACGATTGAGCCCACCCCTGGAACCACCGATTACACCTACGACGAGCAGTTGGGGCGGGAGGTGTATCTGCGAGAGGGGTGCATCTACTGTCACAGCCAACAGGTGCGGCCCGAGGGCTTCGGGGCCGATATCCGGCGTGGCTGGGGCGGAAGAGGTTCCCGGCCCGGCGACTACGTGTTCGACGAGACGCACCAGCTGGGGACCATGCGCACGGGCCCCGACCTCCATGACATTGCGAGCCGACAGCCCAGCCGCGACTGGCACCTGGCTCACCTCTACCAGCCTCGTTCGGTGAGTCCGGGTTCGGTAATGCCGGCCTATCCTTATCTCTTCGAGGTCAAAAAGAAATCGAACGTGATGGCCTCCGAAGTGACGGTGCCGCTGAGTCCTGAGTACGCGCCGCCCGGCGACAGCGTGGTGGTGGCCACGGAGGAAGCCCTTGCCCTCTACGACTACCTCATGACCCTGGAGCTTGAACCGCTCAACGACGGAGGGGCGCAGGACGCCGCCAACTGACGGCCCCATGCGATGCCCTGCCGAGCGATCCGCTTCGTTCAGTCCCCCGATGCCCCATGGCCGACGACACAACCTCCCCTTCCGATGCCGGCGCCGAGCCGCCCGCCGACCGTGACCGTTCGCCCGAGCCGGTCGACATGCTACGGCCCCTGTTCCGCGAAGAGCCCCTGCCCCCCGAGGGGGGCGAGCCACCGCAGATGTGGCTATGGATCCTCATCTTCGGCGTTTTGCTCTTCAGCACGTTTTACCTCGGGGTATTTGTTGGGGACTTCAGTCCCGATCCGTGGCTGCAATCGCCGGAACCGGTGGCTCAGCGCGCCGGTCCCCCAGAGCCGGAGCCGGTGAGTGGGTCGCAGGTGTACAGTGCCCGCTGCGCGAGCTGTCACCAGTCCAACGGGCAGGGTGTCTCCGGGGCGTTCCCTCCGCTCATTGGCACGAGTTGGGTCGAAAACAAGGGCCAGATCATCCGCATCCTGCTCCATGGAATGCAGGGGGAGGTAGAAGTAAAGGGCGAAACCTATAACGGCAACATGCCTGCCTGGGGCTCCATCCTGAGCGATCGCGAGATTGCGGCGGTGATCACGCACGTGCGCCAGTCCTGGGAGAACGACTACGGCGAGGTGACAGCCGAGGAGGTGGCGGCCGTACGGTCGTCTACGGAGGGGCGCACGGATCCGTGGTCGGCCGACGAACTTCAGCGGTCCGAGAACCAGACCGTATCTGGCGGTGACGAGACGACCGCGGCGATGCGGTCGCAGACAATGGGGCAGGTGCTGTACGAGCAGATCGTCGCGAGCGCGTCGCCGCATCGGTTGTCCCGCGATACGCAATAGATATCGAGGTGCGCCTCAGGCTGAGCGAAATGAGATCATGCCTGTAGGGGCACACGGCCCGAGAGATGTCCCTACACCTTCTTCCCCCACTCCATGCAGCGCTGCGATCACTGCGACATGCCCATTTCCGGATCGGGCGTTTCGGCGCCCGGCGTGGCGGACAGTGCCCACTATTGCTGCTACGGGTGCCGCATGCGGGCCGAGACGCTGGAGGAAGGGGACACTGAGCGCTCCGACGAGCAGCAGGCGCTCCTCGTTCGCCTCTTTGCCGGCGTGCTCATGGCCGGGTTCGTCATGGTCTTTAGTCTGGCCATCAGTTCGGGGTACGGGTTTGGGGCCCTGCAGCGGCTAGAGCACGACGTGGGGACGGCGCACTGGGTGCTCCTGCTGGCCGCCGTGCCCGCCCTCTTGCTGCTGGGGCCGCCCCTCCTGCACTCGGCGTGGCGCGACCTGCGGGGCGGCGGGCTTACGCTCAACGTATTGTTTACGCTCGGCACCACGAGTGCCGTCGTCGTAAGCGTCATTAGCTACGTCCGCGGCACCGGCCCCATCTACCTCGAAACGGCGGTCATGCTGCTGGCGCTCTACACGCTGGGTCGCTACCTCACGGCGCGTGCCAAGGACACGACCACGCGCGTGCTGCGGCGCCTCCTGCAGGTGCCGGACACCACGTACGCCCGCCTCGAACCCGACCCCGGCGAGGTGGCCCCCGACGATCTCCGGGTCGACGACCGGATTCGGGTGCCGGCGGGGGACGTAATTCCAGTCGACGGAGAGATTGTGGCAGGGCAGAGCTACGTAGACGAGAGCAGCCTCACGGGGGAGGCCCAGCCGGTGGTAAAGGCGCCGGGCGACACGGTGTACGCCGGCACCACGGCTCAAGACGGTGCCCTCACGATTGAGGCGACGGCCGTGGCCGAGGATCGCCGTCTCTCCCGTGTGGCCCAGATGATGCGCCGCGCCCTGGAGCAGCCGCCCCGGATTGCCCGCATCACCGACCGCATCTTGAAGTGGCTGATCCCTGGCGTGGTGGGGCTGGCGTTCGTGGCTTTTGCTGGCTGGTGGTGGGCCGTGGGGTTCTCGAAGGCGCTCTACGTCGCGCTCAGCGTCGTCCTCATCACCTGTCCCTGCGCGTTGGGCATCGCCATTCCGCTCTCCCTCACTGTGGCATTGGAGCAGGCGGGACGGAAGGGCGTGCTGGTGCGCTCCGGCGAGACGCTGCTGGACCTGGCCCGCGCCCCCGCCGTCGCGTTCGACAAGACGGGCACCCTGAGCACGCTTGCCGCGCCGTCGGTTCGGGTGCTCCAGCCGGAGACGGTCCCGGCGGGGCGCCCGTCGGCCCTCTCGGAAAAGTCGGTGCTGCGGCGCGCCGCGGCGGTAGAGCAGGGGACCACCCACGCCCTCGCCACCGCCATCGTGGACGCGGCGGAGGCACGGGACCTGTCGCTTCCCCCGGTGACCAACGCGACGACGTACGCCGGGGCGGGCGTGATGGGACAGGTGCAGGTCGATGGGCAAACCCGTCGCGTGGGGGTGGGCAATGAGCGGTTGCTCGACACGCTGGGCGTGGCGGTGCCGGTGCGTCTGACGGAGCAGTTTGAGGCAGAGGCCGAGGCGGGCCGCACGCCGCTGTACGTCGTGGACGATACCGTGGTGGTGGGTCTTCTCAGCGTCGAAGAACGGTTGGCGCCGCACGCCGAAGCGGCGGTGTCGGCGGTGCGGGAGGCGGCGGATTCTGTGTCGGTCCTCACGGGCGATCGCCCCGCCGCGGCCCGTCGCCTCGAAGCACAGCTTGGGGTGCCCGCGGAGTCGGGACTCGCGCCGGACGAAAAGGTGGACCGTCTCAATGCCTTGCGCGAGGAGCGCGGGCCGATTGTGATGGTGGGCGACGGCATCAACGACGCGGCGGCGCTGGCGGTGGCGGACGTGGGGATCGCGCTCTCGTCGGGGGCCTCGGTGTCGATGGAGGCGGCGGACGTGACGCTTTACAACCCTGACCTCCGCCTCGTGCCCTGGCTCCGCCGCCTCGCCCACCGCACCCACCGCGTGATTCGACAGAATCTTTGGTGGACCTTTGGCTACAACGCGATCGGACTGGGGCTGGCCGTGGCGGGGCTGCTGCACCCCATCGCCGCCGTCGTGATTATGACGGGAAGCAGCCTCCTCGTCACGGGCAATGCCTTCCGGCTCCGGTGGACGGAGTAGTGCCACCGGCGGGGAAAGGTAGGCCAGTGGCCCTACGTTACTCCGACCCATGCTTGTGGGGGTGCCCACCGTTCACAAGATGCCAGTGGTGGCGCTGGTGGTGCTGGCCATAGGCAAGCAGGCCCATGTAGCCGAGCGCCCTGATTTTGGCGGTCTCGTTGGGAGCGTCCGTCGTGACCCGAAGGATGTACGACGAGTCCGCCTCGGCTACGTCCATCGTCCAGCCGGTCTCTTGCTTCAGCATGTGTGGATGGGCGTCGAGAACGCGGCGAAGCGATGCCCGGGCCGTTTCCTTCGTCGGACGAATCCGGAGCCGTACACCCCGGTCGATGGCCGTCTTTGCTTCCACCGCCACGTTCAGCGCCACGTGGTGCATATCGATGAGGTGCCGGCGCAGCCGATCCACGTCGACCTGCGACCAGTCGGTCGTCGAGTCGGCCTCTAGGCGACGAACGGCCTCCTGCACGGCCCCAAACACGGCCTGTCCCGGCGCCTGAAGCATTGAGCCGCGGACCGCTCCGGAATGCGTAGCTTCCTTCTCCGAGGAATGAGCGTGCTGTTGCGCCTGCACCGGCGCGATCATTCCCACGACAGTGAGTGCCGCGATCAGCAGTGTTGAAAAGCGGTCGAACACACGCATCAGTACGAGAGTCTTCTGGAAGAAAACAGTTAGGATGACACCGGCTTCTCGGATTTCGCTCGTTCGGCCTCCTCGTCAACCCGTGCCTCCGCCGCGTCCGCCGCGTCGTGCACTTCGAGGAAGAATCGTTCTTCGCCGAGTTCTTCGGAGAGACCGGCAGCGTCGAGTACATCTTTGACCGGTCCCTTCACCCCGGCCAGGTAAAGCTCAACGCCGTTCCGTCGGCACGTCTCAATGATCTCTTGGAGCGTGTGCGTAGCGGTCGAGTCGATCTGGTTGACTGGGTACATGTCCACCACGATGGCCCGCAGCGCTGGGTCGTTCACGTCAAGGTCCAGGATTAGGTCCTGGAAGGTGGATACGTTGGCGAAGTACAGGTTGGCGTCCATGCGAACGATGACGATGTGGCTGCGCGTCATCGCGTCCGGGTTGCGCTTCAGGTTGCGGTAGGTCTCCGTGTCTGGCAGGCGCCCCATGAGGGCGGTATGGGGCGTGGAGCTTTCGTAGATGACGACGATGAGCGAAACGATGACCCCCACCAGGATGCCCTGCTCGATGCCAAGGGCGAGGGTGGCGACGAACGTAAGCGCCATGAGCCCGAAGTCGCGGCGGTCCACTTTCCACAGGTAGCGTGCCTCCTCCCAGTCCACGAGCCCGGCCACCGCCACCATGATGATGGCGGCGAGGACCGCCTTGGGCAGGTAGTAGAAGAGCGGGGTCAGGAAGAGCAGCGTGAGGGCGATGATGCCCGCGCTGAAAATGGCTGCGAGGTTGGTCTTTGCGCCCGCCTCGTCGTTCACCGCCGTCCGCGAGAAGCCGCCGGTGGTGGGGTAGGCGCTAAAGAAGGCCCCCGCGATATTGGCGAGGCCGAGCCCGATGAGTTCCTGGTTGGCATCCACCTCGTACCGGTGGCGGCTGGCGTACACCTTGGCCACGGCAATCGATTCCATGAAGCCGACGAGCCCAATCGCGAATGCACTCGGGGCGAGCTGTTGCACGGAGCCCCAGTCGAGCGGCGGCAAGGAGGGCGAGGGCAGGCCGCTGGGGACGCTGCCCACGATGGCGACGCCCTGCTGGGCCAGTCCCAGCGCCCATACGATGACGGTCGTGGCCCCCACCGCCACGAGCGCGCCTGGAACGGAGGGGGCCCACCGCCGCAGGCCCACGAGCACCAGGATGCTGCCGAGGCCCAGAAGCAAGGTTAGTCCGTGGACCTCTCCGAGTTGGGTGGCCGCCGCCCACAGGATTTCGTGGATGAAGTTGGACCGGGGGAGGTCGATGCCGAGCAGGTGCTTCAGCTGGCTGAGGCCAATGATGAACGCCGCCGCGGAGGTAAAGCCACTGAGGACAGGGTGAGAGAGGAAGTTGACCAGAAAGCCGAACCGGGCCACGCCGAGGCCGAACTGGAGCACGCCCACCATCAGCGAGAGGAGGAGGGCGAGGCCCACGTAGAGCTCCGTGTTGCCGTCTGCCATCGGGGCCACAGCTGCCGCCACCAGGAGCGACACCATGGCCACCGGTCCGACGGCCAACTGGCGCGAGGTGCCGAACAGGGCATAAACGACCAGCGGCACGAGCGACGCGTAGAGGCCGTAAATCGGCGACAGGCCTGCGATGAGCGCGTAGGCCATGCCCTGTGGAATGAGCATCACGCCCACGGTGAGTCCGGCCGACAGGTCCCCCCGCAGCTTCTCCCGGCCGTAGTCGGAGAGCTGGGCGAGGAGGGGGAGAAAGCGCTGGAGAAGAGTCATCAGCTCACGAGAAGGCGATGGTAAGTTGGGTCATTTGCTTGGCTCCTCCGTCGGGGGCGCGTGATGGGTGAAACGTGAGGCGTGAGAAAATGTCTGCATGGTCTTCACGCATCACGAAATACGCCCCCTACCTAATCAGCAGCACGACTCGAGGAAAGCAAGGGGGATCGAAGCCCCCTCCGTCTGATCCTAGCCGACCATCGACGCCACGTTTTGCCACAGGATGACCACGCCCATCAGGACGAGAAAGACCGCAAAGACCCGCTTCAGGCGGGCCTGAGGCACGTAGGAACCGACCTTGCCCCCGATAAAGCTTCCCACGATGCCGATCGCGGAGAAGATGAGCACGAGGTCCCAGTGAATTGAAAAGCCGGCCTGGCTCAGTACGTCAATGTACTTGACGAAGCCGCTGACGCTCTTGACGGAGATGATGAAGAGGCTCGTTCCGATGGCCAGATGCATCGGCAGCCCGCCGAGCAGGACCAGTGCGGGGACGATCAGAAACCCGCCACCGACCCCTACAATCCCCGTCAGTAGACCCACGCCAAAGCCGTCAAGCATCACTTTCCAGTACAGTCGGGTGTGATCCTGCCCAGGGTCCGGAATGGTCCGCCGAAACATCATGGCGGCGGCCAGCAGCATGACCCCGGCGAAAATAGCCAACTGGAGCGCCCCGGGCATGAATTTCGACAGATAGGCCCCGAGATACGCCCCCACCATGCCGGGCAGCCCGAAGAGAAAAACGTTCCGCCAGCTGACCTGCCCGCGGTAGACAAACGGGAGGGCCCCAACGAAGCTAATGAGCGTCACGATACCGAGCGACTCGGCAATGGCGAGCTTGTTGGGTTCGCCGACGAGGTAGACAAGGACCGGCACCGTCAGGATCGATCCGCCCGACCCGAGCAGGCCGAGGACGAGACCGACGAGAAGAGCACCGAGCCAGGCCATGTACATGCGAAGGAGGGCGGATCGGAAGTGTGCAACAGTACGGCTCGATGGGCAGGAGGGCGGGAGACGGACCGGATGACCGGGCCGGGGGGATATTCTCCCCCACCGACCGGTCTGAGAATCCGGTTACGCCGCGACGGCCTCTTGCTGCAGGGCCTCGTAGTGCTCGAAGTCGTCGTTGATGTAGACGACGTCGCGACCCGTGCGGCGGAGGAACGCGGACGCGGCAGCCGCCCGTCGTCCGCTGGCGCAGTGTACCAGCAGCGTCTTATCGGTCGGCAGGTCCGTCTCATACTCCGGCATGCGGGTGTAGGAGGCGTTCAGGGCGCCGTCCACGTGGCCCTCCTCGAACTCCGAGCGGTACCGCACATCGAGAACTTCCGTGTCGCCGGACTGTCGCAGCGCCTCGACCTCCTCGAAGGTAATTTCCTCGATGGCGTCGACGGGACCGTCGTCCAGGAAGTAGCGCTGGAGCGTGTCGATTTCGGCGAAGCCCTTCACGTTGTCGTAGCCGATGCGCACGAGGTCGCGGACCGCCTCATCTACGTCCTCCTCGTCCACGATTAGGTAGATCGGCGTCGTCTCGTCTTCGACCAGCGAGCCGACCACGGTGTTGAAGGTGTTGTCCATCGGCGCGTAGAGGGAGCCGGGAATGTGGTGCGCCATGTAGGCGGACCGGTCCAGCCGCGTGTCCACGATGAGGGCCTCGTCGTCCTGCGCGAGGTTCTTCAGCTCTCGAACCGTAAGTTCACGCGGCGACGGCAACTGGCCGAGCACCGGGGCGCCCTTCTTGTTGTCCCGCTTCATGCGGGCAAAGTAGATCTGCGGCTCCGGCTGGTCTTCGAGGATGGCGTCCACGAACGTGTCCTCGTCCTTGCGCGCCGCGTCAATCATCGGGTTGAACTGTTTCTCGTACCCGATCGTCGATTGTGGCACCGCGCCGAGGGCCTTGCCGCAGGCCGAGCCGGCGCCGTGGGCGGGCCACACCTGCAGGTAGTCCGGCAGGTTGAGGAAGTCCTGCACGGAGTTGTAGAGCGTCCGGGCGGACGGCTCCATGGCGCCCTCCACCTTCGCGGCCGACTCCAGAAGGTCGGGGCGGCCTAGGTCGCCGACGAACACGAAGTCGCCGGTCACGATGCC
>CAJXKO010000067.1 GCA_913055845.1 uncultured Bacteroidota bacterium
GTGGCGGAGGTGGCACCGGAGCAAGATCCGCTGCGGTTGCTCAATGAGTTTCTTCTGTACGGCGCCGTGGGACTCGTTCCGATGCGCTTCTTCCTGCAGCGCTCCGCCGGGAGCGACGTGCGGCCGTATCTGCCTCTGCCCCTTCGGCGACCACAGGTCGTTCGCATCCTGCAGGTGGTCTCGTCTCTGAGCCTGCTGAACCTGTTGCCGGTCGTCGTCCTCGCGTCGCTCTGGGGAAGCACGGTGCGTCCTGCGACCTCGGCGGTGGGGGCGGCGTGCTGGGCCGTGGGGGCGCTCCTGCTCGTGGCCGCGACGCAGTTCCTGAACAGTCTTCTGCGCGCTGTCTGGGACCGGAACACTGGGCTCGTGCTCGGTGCGGCCGGCCTTCTCGCGGCCGTCGTGGCGGGCGGCTCCTGGACGGGAGGACAACTGCTCCAATCCGCGTCTGCGTGGCTCTTTGAGGGGCTGGCGGCGGGGCGGATCGCGCCCCTTCTTGTGTTGATTGGGGGCGCAACCGGAATGGCCGTGGCGGCCCACTGGGCGCTGCGGGGGCGCCTCTACAGCGTGCTGGGGGACACGGAGCAGACGCACGTGCAAACCGGCGCGGTCCTTCAGGGACGAGGCCGCGGATGGGGCCGCGTGGCGTCGCTGGCACTGCTGGACCTGAAGCTCATCCTTCGCAACAAGCGCCCGCGTCAGATGCTACTGAGCGCGCTGCTTCTAGAGGCTTTCTTTGTGTTCCAGGTTTTCACAACAACAGGTGGGGAGCCCCCGCCGCCTGTGCTTGATGCATTCATCAAGGTTGTGTTCAGCATCGTGCTGACGGGGTTCCTGGGATTTCAGTACGGCGGCTTCACCTACGCCTGGCACGGTGCGCACTTCGATGGGCTTCTGGCACGGGCCGTGCGCCCCCGGACGCTCGTGCGGTCGCAGTGCGCATCGTTCTGCGTGCTCTGCGTGGTGGGCACTGCGGTGGTGCTGCCAGTAGTAGGAGCGCTTCGCCCGTCGATGATTGCGCCGATGGGGGCGTTTCTGCTTTACAACCTGGGCGTGATGCCGCCTGTTTTGCTCGGACTGGGGGTGTGGAGCCGAGAGGCTGTCGCGCTCGACCAGAGCACATTCTTCAACTATCAGGGCAACACGACGGCCACGTTTGCCGGTGGATTTGTGGGGGGGCTGGCGGCGATGGTGCTTCCAGTCGGGCTGTGGATCGCGCTCGGCCGATCGGTGGCGCTGGTGAGCGCTGCGGCATTGGGAGCCCTCGTCATTGTGCTGAGCCCCTTCTGGACCCGTGTGCTTGGGCGAGTGTTTCACTGGCAGCGCCACGCCATGGCAGTGGGCTTCCGCGGCGAATAGATGCGGTGGGGGCCGCTTGGTTTCTTTATTGCTTCCCTGTATGCCAATGGACATTGACGTGTCATCGTCCGCCCGAAAGGGGGGAGACGAAGACTCGGACGGTCGACGAGGGCCACGTCGCACCGTTCGGGGCCCGTCCACGGACGACCGGTTCGACGTGCCCGTCTGCGGCGTGGCGGTGGGCCACGAGACCCGCTGTGCGCACTACCACGGCCCGCGGGACGTCATTGCCATCCGCTTTCCGTGCTGCGACGTGTTCTACCCGTGCCACAGATGCCACGAAGAGACGGCGACCCATCCTCCCGAGCGGTGGCCGCACGATCAGTTTAACGCGTCGGCCGTCCTGTGTGGACGGTGCCGGACAGTGCTGACGATCGAGCAGTACCTGGACGCCGAGCACACCTGCCCGTCCTGCGGGGCGGCGTTCAACCCCGGCTGTGCCCGGCACCACGACCGCTATTTTGAGGTGCGTTGAGCGTCTGGTCGGACGTGCCAACGTTCGACGTTGCAACGTTGGCACGTCGAGCGATGTCCTGTTCTCGCAGGTGGTGACGCCCGGAGTGCAATTGGAGGAGACCGCGTGCAGTCCGCAAACGCATCACGACTGCATCGACCGCGGCAGCAGGCCGCGCTCCAGGCCCTCCAGCAAGGCCAGCGCGAGGATCGTGAGCACCGCCGCCGGGACGGTGCCCTCGAGGATGAGGCCCAGGTTGGCCCGCCGGATGCCGGTGAGAATCGGCTGCCCGTAGCCGCCCGCCCCGATGAGGGCCCCGAGCGTGGCCGCGCCGATGTTGATGATGACGGCGATCTTGATGCCGGCCAGGATGGACCGCCCGGCCAGCGGCAACTCCACCCGCCACAGCCTGGCCGGGGCCGACAGCCCCAGCGCCTCGGCCGATTCCCGCAACGGCCCCGAGATGTCCTTGAGGCCCGTATACGTGGTCCACACGATTGGCAGGAGGCTGTAGAGGGCGAGGGCCGTGACGGCGGGCACGCGGCCCAGGCCCAGCGGGGGCACCATCATCGCCAGCAGGGCGAGTGCCGGAATCGTGTAGATGACGCCCACAACGATCAGGACGCCGGGGCCGAGGATCCGCCGCTTCGCGGCCACAATGCCGAGCGGAATGCCGAAGAGGATGGCGAGGCCGAGCGAAACGCCGACGAGGAACAGGTGGTCGGTCGTGTAGCGGCGGAGGCGCTCCCCGCGCGTCTCCACGTCCGCCGTAGTATTGAGGTCGAAAGTACGGTTCACAAATGCCGCTGCCACCTTGGCCTCGTCCCGTTGCTCGATTTGGGAGCGAGCGTTGAGGGCCTGCATCGTATCGGCGGGGAGTTGATTCTCCAACCGTTTCAGCGCTGTCACCGCGGCGGGGGCCCGCGTTTGCAGGTCACGTCGGTAAAGAACGACGGCCTGGTAACTGGGAAAGTGGCGTTTGCTGTCGCGCAGGACGCGCAGGTCGTAGCGCTCAATCTTGGCGTCGGTGGAGTAGAGGTCAATCACGTCGATGTCGCCGTTCGCGAGGCCGCGGTAGGCGATGTCGTGGTCGATCCCACGGGCCGACTGTGGCAGGTCGTAGGCCGCCTTCAGGGAAGGCCACCCGTCACCCCGGTCCATAAACTCGTTGGAAAAGCCGAACTGCAGGTCGGGATGGTCGCGCAGGTCGCCGATTGTTGCGATGTCCAGTGAATCGGCCTGGGCGGCGCGCATGCCGAGGGCGTAGGTGTTGTTGAAACCGAGGGGGGCGGTCATGGCGAGCCCGTAGCGGGCGAGCGTATCGGCCAGCGCGTCTCGGGGCACCGTCGAGCCGGCAAGGATTTCACGCCGCAGCGTTCCGGTGTACTCCGGATAGGCGTCAATGTCGCCGCGACGGAGAGCTTCCCAGAGAAATCGGGAGCCACCGAGTTGCTCGCGGTGGGTCGCCAACAGGCCCTCGGCCCGCATCAGGTGGGTGGTCATCCAGCCGAGGATGACGTTTTCGGTAAACTTTTTGGAGCCGACCGTGAGGGAGGAGTCTGCGGCCTGTCCCTGGGCGGAAGGCGGGCAGAAGAGAAAAGGCAGGACAACGACGAGCACAAACCGAGCAGGGAGGGGCATGATGGCAGTCTCGTGTCGAGGGGGGCGACGGTTGTGCATCGGCCGGTGGGTCCAGTCGGGACGTAACAGAGGGGCGTGAGGCGTTTGCGCTCCCCCATACAACCGGTATCGGGGAGCGGGGGGAGAAGTGCCAGAGAACGGCGTGCTTGCGAAATTCGGGGGAGCGGTGGATTCTCCGCCGGATGGTGCCCAGTTTTGTGGGGGGCAAAGGCATATTCGAGCCCGCCGGACTCATTGCGGCAGAGGGGCTGGTGGGAGCCGGAAACATCCCGCCCAACAACCATTCGGGGTTGTCCGGGTATGAATTCAGCGTACAGTCGCACAACGCCTCCCCGCTCCCGCCTTTGGCGTTAGGCTGTCTCTTCCCGAGTTGCACCGTCAGCATGGCTTCTTCCGAGTCCACATCGCCGCGCTCCGCCCCGAACCGGGGGGCGCAAGACGGACAGTCGGCGGGACAAGGCGGGGACGGACAGGCGCAAGATTCCACCGCATGGGACGACGGGGCCGCCGACCAGCTTCCGTCCCCGCCTCCAGGGGGCGATGGGCCGCCTACGGCGACGATCCCGGACGACGAATCGGCCCAGTCCTCCCCCTTTACCGACTTCGACCCGCTCGCCCCCTACCGCGGCGCCGTGCGACGGTTCTTTACCGTGTGGCGGCACGTGGCGGGATTGCTGATGGGGGGGCACATCGCCTACGTTCGCTCCCTGCCCGAGATGCAGAAGACCGGCCTCCGGTCGCTTGGCAAGCGCATGCTGGCGACAGTGCTGAAGCTGTTTGTCCGGAGCGATCTGCGGGACCTTCCGTTTCCTACGCAACTCCGCCGCCGGCTCGAAATCCTAGGCCCCACCTTTACGAAGCTGGGGCAGATTATGGCGATCCGCGAAGACCTGCTCCCCGAGGCAATCACGGAGGAGCTCGACAGTCTGATGGACCATCTGCCGCCCATCCCATTCGAGCAGGTGCAGACCATCATTGAGCGCGAGTTGGGGGCGCCCGTCGACGAACTGTTCCGGGCTATCGACCCCGATCCCCTCGGGGCCGCGTCCATCGCGCAGGTGCACCGCGCCACCACCCACGACGGCGACGACGTGGTGGTGAAGGTAATCAAGCCCGGCATCCGCGACGTCGTGACGTCCGACCTAAAGCTGCTACAGTTCTTTGGGGGCTTTCTGCAGTGGCTTCTGCCGCGCTACCAGCCGAGGCAGATCATTGACGAATTCAGTGCCTACACGAAGCGCGAAATCGACTTCGACTACGAGGCGGACCACGCGGAGATCTTCGAGGCCAATTTTCAGGACGTGCCCGGCATTGTGTTTCCCGACGTGTACCGGGAGCTGAGCACGGCCGACGTCCTGACGATGGAGTACCTCGGTGGCATTCGCCCCGATGCAGACGCGGTGCGGGACCTCAGTGATGCCGAGCGTCACCGGGTTGTCGATCTCGGCGCGTCGGCTATCATTCGCATGCTCTACAAGGACGGGTTCTTCCACGCCGACCTGCACGCGGGCAACCTCAAAATCCTGCCGGGCGAGCGGCCCGAAGACCTGCAGATCGGATTCATCGACCTGGGCATGGTGGGGCGCTTTCGGGTCGACATCAAGCGGCGCATGCTGTATTACTACTACGCCCTGGTGCGGGGCGACGTGGAAAGCGCGGCTCGGTATCTGCTTGATATGGCCCGTGTGGGGGAGGGGGGCGACCCGCAGGGCTTTCGCCGGGCGGTGTCGGACATGGCGCGGCACTTCCTCATGCGGAGCAAGCAGGGCTCGATCAGTCTCGCCCAGGTCATTTTGCAGTCGCTGAGTTTGGGCGCCCGGTACCGCATTTTCTTCCCGGTGGAGATGACGTTGATGGTGAAAGCCCTCGTGACCTTCGAGGGGGTGGGACGCACGCTCGACCCCGATCTCGACGTGGTGGCCGTGTCGCGACGACACGTACAGCGAATCTTTCGGGAGCGGTTCAATCCCCTCACGCTGGGCTCGGAGGTGCTCAGCAATGCGCCCGAGTTGGTCGACGTGGCGCTAAAACTCCCTCAGCTGCTGACGTCCGGGGTGGCCCACCTCGAAGAATCACTGACCGACGAGCCCCCGAGCGACCCCTTCGCGGGGCTACGGAGCAGCGTCATTGCGGGGGCCTGCATTATCGGGGGGGTCATTGCGGCGGTGCAGGGCGGTCCGCTCTGGCTCTCCATTCCGCTATTCGTGATCGGGGGTGGACTGGCGCTTTGGGCCCGATGAGGGAGGCGTCCTCAAGAGCCGGACGGCGGGGCTGTTTGGGAGGGACGAGAGGACGAGTCTGCGTACAGGCGATCCAGGAGATCGTCGAGGCGATCCAGGGTTTCGTTGGTCTCGTCGAGCACCTCTGCCATCGAGACCGGCTGAGACCAGGTCGCGTCGGCGCGTTCGGCGAGGGGAACGTCGTACAGGGCGCGACCTTCGTCCTCCAGCACGTCCATGCGTAGCGACAGGCCGTGGCGATGCAAGACGGGCCGTAGCTCGGTGGCCCGGGCACGCAGGTGCTGGCGGGTGGCCCGGTAGGCGTGCTCGCACACGTCGTGCCGGTTCTTGAAGCTGAAGATGTTGGTGAAGAACAGGCTCTCGTCGTCACATTCGGGCTCGATCAGAATCAGATCGGCGTCTGGGTGGGTGTGCTCGTACTTTTTGAAGCCCGTACGCTTGCGGGAGTCGACAATGGCACGGAAGGTCTGCGACAGGACCGTGGGAAGGCCGCGGTCGGCGAGGCTCTCGTGCGTGCCGTTCTCATTTTGCTCCAGCAGCCGGTCGGCGTGCTGATGGAGCTGGATGTTGATGGGGACGATTGGGTTGATGCAGAAAAGCAGGTCGGCCCCGGCGTCGAGGCCGACGCTGGCGTGTACGGTGCGGCGGGCCACGCCGTCAATGTAGTACTCCCCGTCAATCTCGACGGGCGTGTACAGGCCCGGCAGGGCCGTGGAGGCCTGGATGGCCGTCGAAATGGGCACGTGGTCGTAGCCGGGCTCGCCAAACACAGTGACCTCGGCGGAGTCGAGGTTCATGGCCACCACGTACAGCTGACGGGCCAGTTCTCGAAAATCGTCGGTGCGGCCACTGGTCGAGAACGCCTTGGCCAGAAAGCGGGCGAGGGGCGCGTTGGTAAAGATGCCCGTCGGCACGACGGACCCGAAGGTGGTGAGCAGGCCCAGTAGGGACAGATCGCCCGGGTTGAGAAGGTAATAGCGGAGTGAAGACAGGAGGGTGCCGGGCAGTCGTCCCAGTCGACCGGCGTACTCGCGGACGGCTGGCCGGAAAAGTACCTCCGGCTCTAGGTTAAGGGTTGGGTCCGGCGACTCCGAGACGACGGCCTGGCTCAGTTCGCGGGCGGAGACGCCGTTTGCCAGCATGCCCCCCACGAGTGATCCGGAACTCACCCCCACGTAAATGTCGAGGTCGTGCAGGTCGATGCCCTCAACGACCTCGTCGAGAGCGCAGAGCGCCCCGATTTCGTAGATGGCTCCTTCGATTACGCCCCCTGCGCAGGCGAGACCAATCGTGCTCCGATCTGTTGGGTAGGGGGGCGACATAGGGGGATGAGATTCGTTCAAATTGTTCGTTCGCAGTATTGGTTGTACGCGGAAGCGGTTCCAGCTGTAGGCGCAATTGAGGGTGGGGCCCGGAAAAAAGGGAGCCCCCGGGATGGGGCTCCCGTGAAGAGTCTACTCGGAGGATTCTGTCGATTCCTCTTCGGAAAGGGTCTTCGCCAGCTCCTCCACCTGTTGTGACAGGTGATCCACCTTGGTCGCCAGGTCGTCCACCTCTTTACGGGTAGGCACGCCGAAGCGCTCAAGGGCGGAATTGATGGAGTTCGAGAGCATCGACTGCGTCTCCTCTCCGGCCTCTTCGATTTGGGAGAGTGCCTCGTCGCTCTGCTCCCGGACCTTTTCGGTGGCTTCTTCGAGTTCGTGGCGCCGCTCCTCCTCGAACTTCTGGCCCCGGTCCACGAGGCGATTGAAGAGCTTGGTGCCCTCTTCCTCGACGGTGGCCAAGGCGCCGAGTCCGGCCAGCCAGACGTCGCGGCCCCGCTCGGTCAGTTCGCCCTGCAAACTCTCAGGCTTGGACGCTGCTCGTTCGGAGGATTTGCGCGTAGAAGAGGTCGAGTGCTCGGTGTCGCTCTGCTTGGAGCTTTGCTTGGATGTGTTTTGCTCTGTCATAGCGTAATGCGGGATGGTTTGTGAAAGAAGTGCACACGGACGAGAACTCGCCCAGCCTACTCCTCCGGTGAAACGTCGGCCCGTTCCGGGACGGAGGCTCGATCGGCCTCCTCGTGGGAGGACGACGGCGGCCCGGACGCACCGGGGCGTTGTTCACCGAAATCGTCGAGCAGGATCGAGAGGCGGTGCTCTAACTGACGCAACTGCTGCCGAAGCTCGTCGAGCTCCTGTTTCCGGGGGCTCTGTACGAGCTCGCCCAGCCGCCGCAGTGAACTGTGCATCAGGTCATCGACGGTCGTGCGGATCTGGTCCAGTCCGGTGTCGAGAACCTCGCCACTGCGGCGCAGGAGGGTGTGCAGGAGGTCCGAGGAAATGACCTCGTGGCCGTTCTTGCCCTCCTCCAGAATGATCTGGGTGAGGGTTTGGGCCGTTATGTCCTGCCCCGTCGCGTTATCTACGACCTCCACCGTCTCGCCGCCCCGTACAAGGGTGGCAATATCTTCCAACGACACGTACTCGCTTCGCTCGGTGTCGTACAGTTTCCGGTTGTCGTAGCGCTTAATCCGTCGAGCCATAGAGTGCGAAGGATCCGCATAATTTTCGATAGTAACGCGTTGCGTCATTTTCTCTAGTTGTTTTGACACGCCGCGTTACGAATTGATCCCGCAGACCATGAGAAAATGTTCAGCGCCCCTCGAAGCCCCAGACAATCGGTCGGGCCGATGCGGTAGTCGCGGCCCGGCTGCATCTGAACGACCAGGGGCGGCAGGGGTAGCACTCTTCTGCACCGATACACACATCGCCAGCTCCCCCTGGGTCATCGCCGGCCGTGCCTGCATGCCTTACCTCCGTGTCGACGGTACGCGTCTCTACTGGAATCAACGAGGGGTTGGGCCCCCGCTCCTCTTCGTCCATGGCCTGGGGTCGAGCGGCCGCGACTGGGCCGCGCAGGTGGACCACTTCGCCGATCACTACCGGGTGCTCCGGATCGACCTGCGGGGGCACGGACGGTCCGAGCGTGGGGACGGTCCCTACGCAATCGCCCAGTTCGCCCGCGACGTGGCCGTCTTTCTTCGCAAGCAAGGCGCCGTGCCGGCCCACGTGGTGGGGCTTTCCATGGGGGGCATGGTGGCGCTCGAACTGGCTGCCGGCACGCAGGTCCTTCCCCGAAGCCTGGTGGTCGTGAACAGTGTGGCCGACATGCGGCTTCGCTCCTGGCACGACGTGTGGGTGTACTGCTCCCGCCGGCTGACGGTGCAGCTGCTTGGCATGCGACGGGTGGGCCACCTCCTTGCCCAGAAGTTGTTTGTGAAGCCGAGCCAGGAGGACCTCCGCCGCAAGTTTGTGCGCCGCTGGGCCCGAAACGATAAGCGGGCCTACCTCTGGGCGATGGACGCGATCATGCGGTGGAGTGTGGCCGACCGGCTCGGGCGCATCGGCACGCCTACACTTCTGGTGTCGTCGGACGCGGACTACACCCCCGTAGCGGCCAAAAAGCGCATCGTCCAACGGATGCCCGACGCTGAGTTGGCGGTGGTAGAAGACGCCCGTCACGCCCTGCCGGTGGAGCGGCCGGACACGTTCAACACAATCGTCGACGACTTCCTGGCCTGCGGATGAGGAACCCACCCCTCGACCGCCGCGAGGCGTGGGAGTACAGCACCTCGTTACTGCCGAGAGGCAGAGCGCTGTGGGGACAGGAAGCCGAGCACCCCGGAGAAGAGGGCTGCCCCAATGATCGCCCAGAGCAGCGGAAAGGTGTGGTCGCCCACTGTGAGGAGAAAGGGCTCCGGCAGTCCCATTTGCCGGCCCAGCCAAAGCCCCAGGAAGGCGCCGATGAAGCCGACCACGATGGAAATCAAGCACCCGCCGTGAGAGTATCCAGAGAGGGCTTGCCCGAGACTTCCAACGATGCCCGCGATGAGCAGAAGGATTAGGAGTTGGGTCAATGTCACGGGACCGCTTGGGCTTGGAGGAGAGCGTGGAAATCAGTGCACGTAGCTGCCAGCGTTAACGTCAATCGTAGTGCCGGTGGCGTGGTCCGCCTGGCCACTGGCGAGAAACACGACGAGCGAGGCCACGTCGTCGGGCTCCGTGAGGCGGTTAAGAGCGAGGTCGCGGGTGGCGTGTGCCTCACCGTACTCCTCGATGAAATCCTGCGCCATGTCCGTCCGCGTAAAGCCAGGCGCTACAGTGAACGCTTTCACGTCGTCCTCCCCGAAGCCGCGGGCGAGGGAACGGGTTAATGCCACGAGGCCGGCTTTGGAGGCGGCGTAGGTCATGTAGTCGGGCGTGTCGCCGCGGAAGGCGGCCCGGGAGGCGATGCTGATGATGCGCCCGCCGGTTGGCTGTCGCGACTGGAAGTGACGGAGGGCGTGCCGGCTCAGCAGTTCGGGGGCCCGCAGGTTGACGTGCATCGTGTCGCTCCACGCCGCGTGCCAGTCGTCGGTGTCCGCGTCGAGTGGGGTGGCCATAGCCACCCCGGCGTTGAGCACGAGGGCGTCGAGCCGACCGTAGGTGTCTACCACCTGGTCGACCAGTCCATCGACAGCATCCACCGTAGAAAGGTCGGCCTGAAACGAGCGGGCGTCTGGGCCACAGGCCTCAACCACTTCGGCCGCCGCATCGTCGCTGTGTCCGTAGTGGACAGCGACGGTGCCGCCTGCTTCGGCGAGCGCTTCGGCCGTCGCACGGCCAATGCCTCGGCTCGCGCCGGTCACGAGAAGAATCTGGTCGGAAAGGTCAAGTCGCATGGGGGCGTTGTGGCGTGGGAAGAGAGAACGTCAGGACGAATTACGGGTAGCGGTGGGTGGTAAAGGTCGGTTGCCGTGTCGAGTCGGCCGGGACCACCTCGAAGCGAATGCGTCCGATGGGGCGTCCGGCCGCCGTCTCCACGCTCACCCGCCATCGGCCCGGCGTGACGTGCTGCTTGAAGGTGACGCCGCGGTACCCGCTGCGCCGCCCGCCGACGACCCGGTAGCTAATGCGGTCGGTGTTCACCCAGGCCTCCTGGGAGGGCACGTAGCGCTGCCACTGGTGGGCCACGCGCGTCTGGAGGTCAGTGGGGGCGTAGATGGCCGTGAAGCAGTGCACTGTATCGCCCGGGGTATAGTGAAACGGGACGTCGCCCTTCTGCTCCCAGAACCGGGCCCGAGAGGAGCGCTCCTGTCGCAGCACGAACGCGTCGCCGGTCCGATCCACGTCGTGGTATACGCCCACGTGCTGGAGGGCGAGGGGGACCGGTGGAATCCACTGCTGCACGTAGAAGGTCACGAGGCCGCCGAAGAGCGCAACCACCAATCCCATCGCCCCGGCCAGCGAGCGCAGATTCCCAAAGACGCCCTGCTGGTGCAGTGCGAGGAGAAGGCCCAGCAGGAGCCCCACGCTCAGAAGGCCGCTGGCCAGGAAAACCTCGAACCCCATCGTCCCGAGCACGACGGGGAGGAGGAAGGTGAGGTAGCAAAAAACAGCCAGAAAATACAGACCAATTAGCAGGTATCCGCTCCGCTTGCGGCCCCAGATGAGTTCATTAACTACGAGGAGGCCCACCAGCACGAGCAGAAAGAGCGACGCGGTCGTCAGCGACGCGCTTCGTGTGTAGTAGATGACGTATGCGCTGAAGAGGCCCCCGGTCAGAAACTGAATCGCGCCGAGGGACCAGGTGCTGAGCGCCTGGAGCGAGGCGGGAAGCGGGCGGTCGTTGCGGTCGAGCAGTGTGAGGACGATGAACCCGCCCAGCAGCACGAGGTAGAGCCCGAGGATCACATTGTCCAACAGCGCCCCCACGCGCTGAAGCGTCAGAGCGTCCCAGGTAACACCGCCGAAGAAGAGAACCGGCGGCGCGAGGGTTTCGTGGCGGTGGTAGAGCCGACGGGCGAGACGGTAGCGGGGGCTTTCGGAAAGCCCCCGCATCAGCCGCTCAATAAGGGCCACACCGGGTGGGCCGTCTGGGGCGGCGCCAACGGTGCTGCGGGAAGACATAGGAGGACAGGGAAAGAAGGCCAGGCGCAGCCGAGCACGCAGCGGCGGGCCGGTAAGACGGTCTGCGCCGCGTGGGTGGGGGACGGTTAGGCATTCGGGCTCGGCAAGTCCGGCTTCTTTACGCCCACCGCCTCAGCGTCGTCCGGCGACGTGTGTTCTTGGGGGCGTCGCCAAATGGGGACGGACGAGCAGGGCTCACCGTACATGAGCTTGCGGGCCACGGCCTGTAGTTTCTGGGTGGCGTGAACGTAAGCCATTTCCGGCACGAGGTCGTCTCCACAGCCCTTGAGGACGACCGGAAGGTCCTCGTACGCCGACCAGTCCTCGTCCGCCAGCGCATCGGTGAAGTATTCGCGCAGGAGGTCGTCCGTGCGGCCGACGGTGGTGGACTGGGCCGTGTCTTGGAGTTCGGAGGCAATCAGCATGTAGCCCCAGGTGGGCACGATGGCGTCGGTCGAGCAATAGAGGGCCACGTGCTCTCCCTCGTACTGCGACCAGTCGTGGTCGCCTACGGCCGCCCGGAAGTCTTTCTCCTTCAGCATCAGGCCCTCCACCAGAAATGTGCTAATGTCAAGCTCGGTGATGGGGCGATCGTCCCAGAGGTCAGCGAGGTTGTAGACCTCAATTTCGCCCTGGGCGACGCGATTTTCGATCGGCTCCATGGTCCGTGCTGGGTTGGTTCGTTGACGGTGCGCGTGCGGGTCGTTCGAGGTAGGAACGGCCGCGCTGTGTTGG
Source organism: uncultured Bacteroidota bacterium (assembly GCA_913055845.1). Classification (GTDB taxonomy): domain Bacteria; phylum Bacteroidota; class Rhodothermia; order Rhodothermales; family Salinibacteraceae; genus Salinibacter. Next base: position 12,357 of record CAJXKO010000067.1, read on the forward strand.
GAAAATCCAACCTCTATCGCAAGAAGAGGTTCGTCGGGGCAGCATCAGGGGACGTTTCAGGTGGAGGATGGGGCGCCCACCTCGTCCCGAAGCTGGTCGAGGTACCGCCGAAGGAAATTGGCGCGCTGCTCTGCCTCGGTCCGGCCTGCCTCGGTCTGCATCGTGTCGGGGAGACGGAGGAGTTTGGCGTAGAAGTGATCGAGCGTGTAGGTTTCGTCGTCGGGGGCGCGGTCCTCACAGAAGGGGTCGTCGGGGTTGTAAAGTGTTTGGTCTAGGGTCCCCCCCACGGTAAAGCAGCGCGCAATCCCGATGGCCCCGAGCGCGTCGAGCCGGTCGGCGTCTTGCACCACCTTGGCCTCCGTCGTCCCCGGGGCCACGTCTCCGGAGTAGCTGTGGGCCGCGATGGCGTGTTCAATGTCGGGAATCCACTGCTCCGGATAGCCCGCGTTCTGGAGAAAGCCGCGCGCCGCGTCGGCCGCGAGGCGAGCGGCCGCGGCCCGGTCGGGGGCATCTTTGGGCCGTACCACGCAGTCGTGCAGCCACGCAGCGGGGATCACTACGTCCATCCGCGCCGCTTCCGTCTCCGCTAAGCGGCGGGCAGTTGCGACCACGCGCTCGACGTGCGCCCGGTCATGGGCGGCGTCGGCCGCGGCGGCCTGCGCGTCGAGGAATTCAGCGAAGCGATCCGTCCAGAGGGACCAAGCGTCGGCGGCGGGCGGCATGGGGGGAGGGGGGAGTGAGAAGGAAAAGAAACAAGGCGTGGGGAGGCGCGGAGCATCTGCCCGGGTCGTTCGTGTTCTGCCCCGGAGGCATCTGTCACAACGAGTTCTCTGCGATGGCCAGCATGAACATTACCCCTGTACAGAGCGAGAAGGACTGGGAAAAGGCCCGGTCGATCCGTACGCAAGTCTTCATTGAGGAGCAAGACTGCCCGCCCGACGAGGAGTGGGACGGGCATGATTCGACCAGTCGCCATGTGCTTGGGTGGGCCCACGGGCAAGCCGTGGCCACGGCGCGATGGCGCACCGTCCCGTACGACGAAGAGATTGTCGCCAAGCTAGAGCGGTTTGCCGTCCGTCCCGAACACCGGGGACAAGGGTACGGTACGCAGCTCGTCCGTCACGTCCTCGATGATGCCCGTCGGGCTGGCTTCGATGCCTTTCTCGTGCACGCCCAGGCGCATCTCCAGGACTGGTACGAAGACCTGGGGTTCAAGGCCACAGGACGCACCTTCGACGAGGTAGGCATCCCCCACGTCGAGATGGTAAGGCGAGACGCGAACTGAACCCCGGAATTCCGTCGGGCTACTGGTCGTACAGGCCCGCGCTGACGAGATCCGGATTGGCACGAATCGTCACCTTCCCCAGAAGATCGTTGATCTGGTCTTCCACTGCCTGCTTCTGGCGCTCCGTCGTCATCTGCTTGCGGGCGCGGGCCGTGTCCATCGGCTGGCCGGGGTCTGTAAGGCGGATGACGTGAAAGCCGAACCGCGTGCGCACCGGCTCCTGCGCGACGTCCCCTGAGTCGGACAGCGCGTAGGCGGCCTCGGCAAACTCGTCGACCATCTGACTTCGCGAGAAGAACCCGAGATCGCCCCCGTCCGAGGCTGAAGGACCCTGACTGTTGCGGCGGGCCAGATCCGCAAAGTTCACATTGTCCATCTGGGCGCTATCCACGAGCGTCGTGGCCACCTGCCGCACCGAGTCGACCGTTGACTGCGGCGCGTTCTCGCCCACTTTCAGCAGAATGTGCTGGGCACGGATCCGGCGGTTTTCCTTGCTGTAGGCCTCCACCTCCTCCGTTGAGGGCTGTTCAAAGTTTTCGGCCATCTGCTGCTGAAGGGCACGCTGGCGAAAGCGATCCGCAAGCATGCTGCGCACCGAGTCGACCGTCAGGTTGTTCTGGGCCAACTGCTTTCGGAACTGTTCCTCGCTCTTGTAGCGCTGCTTGAGCTTGCTAAGACGGGCCGACACCCGAGCAGTGTCCGCCTGAATGTCCTGGGCCTTTGCCTCGCCCCGCAGGGCGTGCTGCCGGGCGAATCCGCGCATCAGTTGACGGTGCGTCTCCCGCATCTGCTCCTCGGAGCGCTGGGAGGGGGAACTCCGGCGCATCGCCATTTTCAACTGGCGGCGGTAGTTTTGGGCCGAGAGGGTATCGGTCCCGTACTCGGAGGAGACGATGAGGGCGACCGTGGAGTCGGCGAGTGCCTCACCGGTCTGGTACGGTACGTCGTCGGCGTCGGAGCTTGACGCGTTGCTGCTTCCGCTACCACACCCGGCCAGCAGGCCTGCGGCCAACACGGGCAGGACAAGAGTGAGGAGAGAGCGGCGGATGGTGGAAGGGGACATAGAACGAAGGCGGTCGGGTGAGAGAATCGGACAGAACAACGCTGGAGCGCGGCGGGCCGAGGCACCGGGCGCCACCGACAATCGGTGGATGCACGTCCCCTGCATGCACATGTTTCTCGAAACGCCGGGCAAGAGAAGGGACCTACGGGGCCCTGTACAGGCCTCACGAGCCGCGAATGACGCGGGGGCCGCATCCACCGGGCCCGCCAGAAGAAGGCCGTAGGGGTTGAATTTCCGTGAACGCGAAACTTGGGGGCGTTTCCCGATGTACAGCCGCACGCACTTATTGACAGACGACCTGCCGCGTTCGTCTAGCCTGGTCTAGGACGCCGGCCTCTCACGCCGGTAGCACGGGTTCAAATCCCGTACGCGGTACGTCTCCCGCCCTTTCGAGGCGCTGGCCTTCCTCCTCCCTCCCCCCAGGCCAGCGCCTCATTTTTTTGCCCCTGCAGGTTCTGCCGTGGGGGCCAAAACAAAAAGCGGCGGCCCCGAAGGTCTCGGGACCGCCGCGCGCATCTCGATAGGGTCTCTCGACCGCCTGCCTAGACTACTCGTCATCATCCGTGTCCGCGTCCCCCTCCAGTTCCCCATTGGGCTGGATGGACTTCAGGCCTTCCAGGTTCTTCGGGTTCAGGACCTTATCGACGAGACCATATTCCTCAGCCTGCTCCGCACTCATCCAGTAGTTGCGGTCGGCATCGTCCTCGATCTGCTCAATGCTCTGACCCGTGTGCAGAGCCAGAATCTCGTAGAGGCGTCTCTTGAGCCACATGATCTCCTCCGCCTGAATCTCAATGTCGGAGGCCTGTCCCTCGGCCCCGCCCATCGGCTGGTGGATCATCACGCGGGAGTTGGGCAGGCAGGCCCGGTTCCCGTCCTCCCCGGCCGCCAGCAGCACCGATCCCATTGAGGCCGCGAGGCCCACGCAGATGGTGGACACTGGTGCGCTCACATACTGCATCGTGTCGTACACCCCGAGGCCACTGTAGATAACGCCGCCCGGCGAGTTGATGTAGAGATTGATGGGCTTTTCGGAGCTCTCGCTCGCTAGGTACAGGAGCTGGGCGACCGTCAGGTTCGCGATCTGGTCGTTGATCGGCGTGCCGATGAAGACGATCCGCTCCTTGAGTAGGCGGCTGAAGATGTCGTAGGCCCGCTCGCCACGGGTGGTCTGCTCCACGACCATGGGCACGAGGCCCGACATGGGCTGGTCGCCCAGGTCCCCCTCGTGGATGCTCCCCGGGAGAGAGGTAAGGCTCCTACTGAAGTTGATAAAGTCGTCGGCGTCGGCCATAGCGGCTCGGAAAATCGATACGGAGTGCAACGGGGCTCTCGGGTGAAATCACACCCTGAGTCGTGGGAAATGGTTCCCCTTGAAGGCGGTGGAGACCCTGGGCGCACGGAGGAGGAACGGTGCGGCGCTCGTGCCTGGGTGCCGCTAGGTACTCACGTCTTGGAAGTCTACGGCGCGACGCGCTGGCGGGCCGCCTGCTCCTGCTGCATTTCTTCCTCGAACTCTTCCCGGCTCTTGGACTGCACGTCGAGGCGGTCGAGGAGCAGGTCGTACACCTTGTCGCTCAGAATCTGCTGCTCCACCTTTTCCATCATCTGCGGCATAGAGCGATAGAACTGCTCGATCTGCTGGGTCGACACCTGATCGTCGCCCTGGGCCTGGTCGGCAAAGAAGTTCTGGATCTCCTCGTCGGACACCTCCAGGTCTTCCTCCTCAATGATCTGGTCGCGGATGAGCATCCAGCGGCCTTGCTTCTCGGCGTCGCGGCGGTTGCGCTGTCGGAAGTGCTCCTCGTCGAAGTCGTCGGGCAGCTCCCCGTCGTTTTCCTCTTCTACCTGTTTCACGAACGAGTCGAGGTACCCCTCGATGACCGATTCGGGGACCGGCACCGGGTGCAGTTCCAGCATCTTATCGATCACCTCGCCCTGTACCATCTCGCGGGCCCGCTCGTCCCAGGCCTCTTGCAGGCGCGAGCGGATGTCTGCGCGGAAGGCGTCGACGTCATGGAACTCGCCCTCCGAGGCACGGCGGACGAACTCCTCGTCGAGCGGCGGCAGGTCGCGGCGCTTCACGTCGTTGACGGTAACCTCGTAGAGACGATCGTCCTCGTCGCCGTGATCGTGCTCGTGTTCGTGCCCGGAGCCGTGCGGATGGTCGTGGGTGGGTTGCTCCTGGGGAAGCTCCACGCGGAACGTGTCGCCCGCCTTCTTGCCCCTAAGTGCCTCACGGAGTTCTCCTTTCAGACGCTCGTCGTCGAGAAAGAACGTGAGGTCCTCGTCCTTGTCCCCGATGATGGGCGTGTCGGTCTGCGGGTCGATGCGCTGGAGGTCGATGTTCACGTAGTC
>CAJXKO010000068.1 GCA_913055845.1 uncultured Bacteroidota bacterium
GGCCCCATCCGCGCCGACGATGCGAAGGAGGCCTATCCGTCGAAGGACGAGGTCTATTACTCGATGGAGGGCATGATCCACGACTTCATGTACACCGACGTGGGCACGGTGCCGCCCAAGGGCGCGCACTCCTACCACGCCATCGAATCCCCGAAGGGCGAGCTCGGGTTCTACCTCACGTCCGACGGCACCGGGCGCCCCTGGCGCGTGCGCATCAACGCGCCGTCCTTCACCAACCTACAGGCCATGGAATACATGATGGAGGGCTCCCTCGTGGCCGATACGGTCGTCATCATCGGCTCTATCGACCCGGTGATGGGCGAGGCCGACAAGTAAGGGGCAGTTGCGAATGTCGAGTGTCGAGTGGTTTGACAGTTGGCATCGCGTTCAATCTCTGAGCTTCGACATTCGAAAACCGACACTCGCACATGTCTAGTTTCGACGTCCAGCGCCCGATTGTGGAGCTCCCGGATCAAAATCCTGATCCGGCGTTCTCCGACGACGAGCTCGTGTGGACCGACGCGGAAAAGGAGCAGATCGAAGCCTGGAAAGACCAGTACGCGGAGGACCAGGGCGCGATCATGAAGGTGCTCTGGCTGGCGCAGGAGAAGTTTGGCTACCTGCCGCCGGAGGTCATCAAGTTCTGCGGAGAGACGCTCGACATGACCTTCTCGCAGGCCTACGGCGTCGCCACGTTCTACCACCAGTATTACAAGGAGGAGAAAGGGGAATTCGTCCTCGACGTGTGCACCTGCTTCACGTGCCAGGTGTGTGGAGGGTACGACATTCTGCACTACCTGGAAGAGAAGCTGGGCATCCACGCGGGCGAGACGACCGACGACGGGATGTTTACGCTGCAGGAGGCCGAATGCCTCGGGGCCTGCGGGTCGGCGCCCATGATGGAAGTCTCGAACGGGCCGTACGTCCACCAGCTCACGAAGGAGAAGGTGGATGCGCTGATTGACAGTCTGAAGGACGGCAAGATGCCGGCGTTTACGTCCGTCACCCTGCCGCAGGACGAGGACGAGATGGGTGGCAACCGGCGCACGGATGCGGAGCAGACGACCACCTACGAGACGCAGCCTCGGGGGGAGCACATGGAATGAATCGTGGTGCGTGACGCGTGAGGCTGCTCCCCCTCTCACGCATCACTCCTCACGCAACACGGATCATTCGCAATTCGACACTCGCAATTCGCCACTGAATTGATGGAAACGAACGGGACGCCCCAGACCAAGGCCGGCGACTGGCGCTCGTACAATCGGGTGCTGCTGCCGCCTGTCGAGGACCTGCACAAGCTGGAGGTCTATGAGGAGGAAGAGAACGGGTATGGCCGGCTCCGCACCGTTCTGGAGGACGACGCGCTCGACTCGGACGAGATCATCAATATCGTCAAGCAGTCGGGCCTTCGGGGACGAGGGGGCGCGGCGTTCTCGACGGGGATGAAGTGGAGCTTTATGCCCGACAAGGACGAGCGCCCGCGCTACCTGGCCTGCAACGCCGATGAGAGCGAGCCGGGGACGTTTAAGGACCGGCAGATTATGGAGTACAACCCGCACCTCATGTTTGAGGGGATCCTGATTGCGGGCTACGCGCTCCAGATTGACACCTGCTACGTGTACGTGCGGGGCGAGTACACCGACTGGATCTCGCACATGGCCACCGAACTGCAGAAGGCCTACGAGAAGGGGTACGTGGGCGAGAACATCATGGGCTCCGACTTCTCGATGGAGATTGTGCTGCACAAGGGCGCCGGGGCGTACATCTGCGGCGAAGAGACGAGCCTGATGGAGAGTGTGGAGGGCAAGCGGGGCTACCCGCGCTACAAACCGCCCTTCCCTGCCCAGAAAGGCATCTTCGGTTGTCCCACGACCATCAACAACGTGGAAACGCTCGCCTGCGTCCCGCTCATCATGGAGGAGGGCGCCGACTGGTTCGCCAACACGGGTGCAGAGGACCATCCCGGACCTGTCCTGTACGGCATCTCAGGCCACGTCAATCGGCCCGGCGTCTACGAGTATCCCACGGGAATGCTCATCACCGACCTGATCGAAGAGGTGGCCGGCGGCGTGCGCGGCGGCAAAGACCTGAAGGCCTTCGTGCCCGGTGGGGCGTCGACGCCACCCATCCCGGCGGATCGCATCGGGGGCGTCACGATGAACTCGAACAGCCTCAACGAGGCCGGGACGATGTTTGGGACGGGAGGTATGCTCATCCTCGATGAAGACACCGACATGGTGTCTTGGCTCCGGCGCGTGACCCACTTCTTCCAAGACGAGAGCTGCGGGCAGTGCACGCCGTGCCGGGAAGGCACCGGCTGGCTCGAAAACCTCGTCACCCGAATCGACCAGGGCGAGGGCAACATGCGGGACCTGGATCTCCTGCTCGACCTCTGTGACCAGATGGAGGGGCGTACCATCTGCGCCTTCGCCGACGCGGCGTCGTGGCCGGTCCGCTACACGGTGCAGCGCTTCCGCGAGGACTTTGAGGCGAAGTGCAAGCCGTCCGTCCACCCCGTGAGCGCCGAGGTGTCGGGCGGGGCCGACTCGGCGGTGGCCGCCACCGAGTAGTTCGTTCGTAGGAGTGGGGGCGTGGGGACTCGCTCGAAACGGTATTGTCGCGCCCGATGATGGTTCGTCTCTTGCCGCTCCTTCTTCTCGGCCTCGTGCTCGGCGCGTGTGGCGGGGCCTCCGACGCAGATCAGGCCGAAACCACCTATGGCACGCCCGTCGACGCCACCGAGGCGATGCCTGCCCCCGCCGTCGCCGCGGAGGACAGTCTATACGTTGGCCACAGGGTGACGATTGACGGCCGCCTCACCGCTGTCCGGACGAGCGGCTGCGAGATCCACTTGGCCACTGACGCGACCCCGATCGTCGTGACAGCGACACGCTCCGATGCGGAAAGTTGCGCCTGGCAGGTGCCCCGAGACGCACAGGGCTTCGCTGTTGCGTCGGGCACGCTGCGCGTCGCGGACGACACGCTGCGTCTCACCGCGGACGGGGTGCGGATGACGCCTGTTCGACTTTCGAGTCCAGACTCTTGATCTCCTTAATGAAGAGTCAAGCGGTTTCTTAGCGGTGAAGTCATTTCGAGCGGAGCGAAGCGGAGTCGAGAAATCTTCCAGCGTTCGCCGAATGCGACGGTATCGAGGCATTTTGCCCGAATGAATGCTCACTACGCCTACTCGGAAGAGCTTTGATGCTAAAGAGACCGATTGAAGAAGCATTAAGCAGGTCGATGGCGGGTTTGAACCGGTCGAGTGAGACCGTTCTGTTCCTCCGGTCTCTCCCACAGCGGTGGACTTCTATACAGATCCGCGCTCCATTCTGACGCCTCTCTGTCCAACTCCCCGAAGCCATGTCTACGCTAGCCCGCCTCTGCTGCATTGCTGCACTCTTCGGCGTCGCCGTGATGGCCGGCGCCTGCCAGTCGGAGCCGTCGTCGGCTCCGGACACGACCGTTCAGACGTACGGGGCCTCTGTCGATACAGCGTCGGCCCGGGCGGCGTCGGAAGTGGCGGCGGACCCGTCGAAGCTTGAGGGAGCGACTGTGACGGTCAGCGGGCGGATCTCGACGGTATGTCAGAAGAAGGGCTGCTGGCTTGCGCTGGACACGGGCACGGCAATGCCCATCCGCGTGCTCGTGCCGCGGACCGACGATGGATACGAATTCACGGTGCCGACGACGCTGGCCGGGCAGGCCACGGTCACAGGCACGCTCCAAACCGTCGATCTCGACGCCGCCACGCAGAAGCACCTTGAGCAGGATGGCGCCGCGCCGGCACAGGCCCAGGAAGTGCAGATTGCGGCGACGGGCATTTGGGTGGTACCCGACGCCTAGCCTCTCGTGTCGGGCAACGCTGCGGGGGGAGTTGCGTACATACCCTCCTGTCGAATGCAATCCTTCGAACCCATGGACACCGCAACCCGACCGGCCCCGCCGCCCTCGATTGCCCATCGGGTCGTGAACGACGAGCCGATTTCACTGGAGGAGTACCTCGAACGCGAGCAGGAAAGCGAAGAGCGCCACGAATACGTCGACGGATGGATGGTCGCTATGGTTGCTGCAAGCTGGTCTCACAGTGCGATCACGTCCAACATTGATCGCACGCTTGGCAACCAGTTCCTGGACACGAATTGCCGCACAGCTTCTCGTGATCTGAAAGTCGCTCTTCCTGTCGCCGATAAAAATGCGTTCCCGGACCTGGTTGTGGTCTGCGGAGGCCCTGAGTTCGATCCCAACCAGAGTAATCTCCTTTTAAATCCTCGGATCATCGTGGAGGTGCTCTCGCCCTCCACCATGGACTACGACCGCGGCGAGAAATTTGCCCACTATCGCCAGATCGACACCCTTCAGGAATACCTTCTCGTTGCCCAGGATGCGCCCCACGTCGAGCATTACGTCCGGCAGGACGACGCCAGCTGGCGCTTCACCGAAACCGACGGCCTAAACGCCGCCATCACGCTGCCCTCGGTCGAGGCTGAACTTCCACTCGCTGAGGTCTATCTTGACGTGTTCGACGATGAATCCTCGGACTCGGGCGCCGAGTAACAAACCGCGCCCCCCGCTGAACCCCGAACGCTGACCGCCGACTGCCATGCCGATCGTCACCATCGACGGAACGACCTACGAGTACGAGGGGGAGCAGAAGCTGCTCCAGTTCTGCCTCAATCAGGGCATCGAATTGCCCCACTTCTGCTATCACCCCGCCATGTCCATCCCGGCCAATTGCCGGCAGTGCCTCGTGAAGGTGGGCATGCCGAAAAAAGACCGCGAGACGGGCGAGGTGGAGCTCGACGAGGACGGCGAGCCGGTCGTCCAGTTCTTCCCGGACCTCCAGGCCAGTTGTACGGTCGATCTGCAGGACGGCATGGTGGTGAAGACGCATCGCTCCAGCGAGGAAGTGGAGGAGGCGCAGACCGATAACCTGGAGTTCCTGCTTGCCAACCACCCGCTCGACTGCCCCATCTGCGATCAGGCCGGGCACTGCCCGCTCCAGATTCAGGCCTACAAGTACGGGCCGGAGGGCTCGCGCTTTGAGTTCCGCAAGGTGCACAAGCCCAAACGCGTGAAGCTGGGCCCGCGTGTGACGCTCGACGCCGAGCGCTGCATCAACTGCACGCGCTGCACCCGCTTTACCGACGAGGTCTCGGGCAGCGGCCAACTCACCATCGCGAACCGGGGCGTCAAGAACTACCCGATCACGGCGCCGGGCGAGGAGTTCGACGAGCCGTACTCGATGAATACGATCGACATCTGTCCGGTGGGGGCGCTCACGGCGTCGGACTTCCGCTTCAAGGCGCGGATCTGGGAGATGAGCTCCACGCCGTCCATCACGGCCACCAACGCGACGGGGAGCAACTGCCACTACTGGGTGCGCGACAATCAAGTGCTCCGCATCACCCCGCGGCAGAACATGGAGGTCAACGAGTACTGGCTGCCCGACGAGGACCGGCTCGTCTACAACACGTTCAACGACAACCGGCCGGACGGCCCCCACATCCGGCGCAACGACACGCGAAAACAAAGCAACTGGCAGCAGGCCTACGCTCAGGCGGCGTCGCTGCTCGGCGGCACCGATCCGGAGCGCATCCTCTTCCTCGGCTCCGCCCACGCCACGGTGGAGGACAACTACCTCCTCACCCAGCTCGCCGACGCGCTCGGCGCCGACGCCCCGCGCTACATCCCACACATTGAGCCCGGCGCGGGCGACGACTGGCTCATCACCGACGACAAGACGCCCAACGCCGAAGGCTGCGAGCGACTCGGCATCCGCCCGGTTGACGAGGAGCTTGTGGGCACACGGATCGCGGAGGGCGAATATGACCTGCTCTACATGCTGGAGGACGACCCGGTCGGCTCCGGCCTCTGCACGGCGGACGACCTGGCCGATCTCGACGTGGTGCTGCACTACTACAACACCACGAACGAGACGCTTCCCCGTGCCACGACGGCCCTCCCGGCGGCGATGATCGTGGAGACGGTGGGCACCTACGTAAACCAGGACGGTCGGGCCCAGCGCGTGCGCCCGGCGAAGGAGATTCAGGGCGTCAACCGCACGCTCATGATGGAGATGGGCACCAACCGCGAAGATGAGCACGGCACGCCGTTCGACCGCTGGCACAACGACGAGAACCGCATCAACTGCAAGCCCAGCTGGGAAATCCTGCCGGAGGTCGCGCAGCGCCTCGGTGAGGAGATGGACTACCCGAAGGGCCCGGAGCAGATCATGGACGAGGTGCAGTCGACAATGACGGCCTTTGAGGGCGCGACCTACGATGCGATGGGGCTGAAGGGCGTGCAGCTCGAAGAGGTGGAGGCGGGGGAGGCGGTGTAGGTCTTTGTGGATCATCGGCTTGTCCATTCCCAGCACGGGTTGGAGTCCGTCTGAGTCCCCAGTTTCAGTGACGCTGCGCGACGCAGCGGCGTAGCGTCTCATCGCGTCCCTTCCTCTCCACCCAGCTCACCGATGATCGACTGGACCTGGATCCGGGCGGCGGAAGACGCGCCGCTCATGATCGTGTGCTCGGCGGTGGCGCTGTACGTCTTGCTCATCCTGTACACCCGGCTCGTAGGGCTGCGCAGCTTCTCGAAGATGAGCGCCTTCGACTTTGCGATTACCATCGCCATCGGGTCGATTCTCGCCAGCGTCACCCTCTGGCAAAAGCCCACCCTCCTGGAGGGCGCCGTGGCGCTCGGGGTGCTCTTCGGCCTGCAATTCGTGGTGGGCAACCTGCGCAAGCGGCTCCCCGGCGTCACCGCCCTCGTCGACAATGCGCCCCTTCTCCTCATGGACGGTCCCGAGGTGCTGCCCGACAACCTGCGCCGCGCCAACATGACCGAGGCCGACCTGCGGGCCAAGCTCCGCGAGGCGAACGTGACGCGGCTGGAGCAGGTGCGCGCCGTCGTGATGGAGTCGACGGGCGACGTGTCGGTGCTCCACGCCTCGCCAGACGCCCCCGCCGTTGACGACGCACTGCTCGAAGACGTGCAAGGGCACCCGAGATAGCGGGCCGGAATAGGGCAATCGCACCAATTGCCTGTTCGCTCAAACTGATCCTCAAACTTCTATTTTCTAACAGGGAAGGCGCAAAACAGCGCTCTCGTTTGTCGTTCCAAACTTGATTTATTGCATCAGCACCGCAGGGGCAGACCTTCGGTCCTCACTTCGCTCGTGTGGGCCCCATCCGACCGAGTGGGAGCTTCTACCAATCGTCAGATGGGTTTCAAGTCAAGCTTGGAGCGACGTTTTTCGTTCATGCGATTGCCCTGCGGGTCGGAAGCAGGGGCGGAACGCACCATCAGTACCGGGCGTGTGTGATACTCTACGGACGATTTTAGAACAGCGCCGCCTGCGCCCATGAAAATTGCGCTCGCCCAGATCAACCCGACCATCGGCGACCTGGAGGGCAATCGGAAGAAGATTCTCCGTGATGCCCGTCGCGCCGAAGAGCGAGGGGCGGATCTCGTCGTCTTCCCGGAGCTGTGCGTGACGGGATATCCGCCGGAGGACCTGTTGGAGAACTCCTTCTTCCGCAAGGCCACCCAACGGACCGTCGACCGCATTGCCCAGCACGTGCCGGCGGGCCTGGGGGTCATCATCGGCGCCCCCGTCCCCAACCCCGACGCGTACGGCAAGCCGCTCCATAACGCCGCGCTCCTACTGGAGGATGGACAGGTGCGGGACCGCGTGTACAAGACGCTCCTTCCCACCTACGACATCTTCGACGAGCATCGCCACTTCGAGGCGGCCGACGCGCGAAGCATTGTGGAGTGGCGCGGGGTGCGGCTGGGACTGCACGTGTGCGAGGACATGTGGAATGTGCACCACCCCGCAGGTTACCAGAATGGGCACCGCTACGAATGCGATCCGGTGGCCGAATTGGGGGCGCACGACCCGGACCTCTTCATCAACATTAGTGCCTCGCCGTTTTCGATCGGCAAGCACGCGACCCGTGACGACCTCGTGGAGCACATTTGCCGCCGCCACGAGCGGCCGTTTCTGCTGTGCAACCAGGTGGGGGCCAACACCGAGATCATTTACGACGGCGACAGTCGCATCCATGCCGCCGATGGCACACAGGTCGAGTGCGCAGCCTCCTTCGAAGAGGACCTGCTACTTTGGGACACCGACGCCCCGACGGAGGCCTGCGTGACACCCCGGAGTGAGATCGGCGACCTCCACGACGCCCTCGTCCTTGGCATTCGCGACTACTACGAGAAGACCGGCATCTTCGACAAGGCCCTCGTGGGTCTCTCCGGCGGCATCGACTCGGCGGTCACCTGCGCGCTGGCCACCGAAGCCCTCGGCCCCGAGCGCGTCGTGGGTGTCACCATGCCGTCCGAAATTTCCTCCGAGGGCTCTGTTACCGATTCGCAGCAGCTGGCCGAGAACCTGGGCATTGAGTTCAAAGAGATTCCCATTAAGCCTGCCGTCGACGCCTTTGACGAGATGCTGGCGGACGCGTTTGCGGGCACCGCGCCGGGCGTGGCGGAGGAAAACATCCAGTCCCGTGCCCGGGGGGTCACCCTCATGGCCCTCTCCAACAAGTTCGGGCACCTGCTCCTCTCGACCGGAAACAAAAGTGAGATGGCCGTGGGCTACGTGACGCTCTACGGCGACACGAACGGCGGCGTGGCCGTGCTCAGCGACGTGCTCAAGACGCGCGTCTACAGACTGGCCCGCCACATCAACGAGCGCGCCGGTCCCCCCGCCATTCCGCAGAATACGATCGACAAGCCGCCGTCCGCGGAATTGAAGGAGGGGCAGAAAGACACCGACACGCTGCCGCCCTACGACGTGCTCGACGCGATTCTGGAGCGCTATATCGAGAAGAAGAAGGAGCTGGGGACGATCGTTGCGGAGACGGGGCTCGATGAGGCCTTGGTGCGCGACGTATTGCGGCAGGTGGACCAGAACGAGTACAAGCGCCGCCAGGCCCCGCCCGGCCTCCGGGTCACCGAAAAGGCCTTTGGTGTGGGGCGCCGCATCCCCATCGTGAAGAAGTGGGACCGCGAGGTGGGGGAGGCGCTCGCGGCTGAAGATCCAGTGTCCCGGCCCTAGAGACCGCATCCCCCGTCGTTTCTGTGCACGAGGCCCCGGCGCCCCGTGCCGTTCCCACGTACTCAGACTTGATCACCTTCGAATGATTCGCGTCTTCTGGATTTCCGGGGTCGTCGTGCTCCTCGACCAAGTGACCAAGGCGGCGGTCCTGCAGTGGATGTACCGCGAGCAGTCCATTCCGGTGCTCGGCGATTGGCTGCGCTTCACCTTCACGGAAAACCCGGGCATGGCCTTCGGCATTACCATTGGCCCCCCCGGCACCGTGACCATCCTCGCGCTCGTCGCGACGGTCCTGGTGGGTGCGTACATCTACCAGGTGCGCAACGACTACGCCCCCTACCGCTGGAGCCTAGCGTTCATCCTTGGCGGGGCCCTCGGCAACATCATCGACCGCGTCTTCTACGGGGTACTCCTCGACTATGGCACCTGGTTTACCGGTCGCGTCGTGGACTTCATCCACGTGAGCCTGTGGCAGGGATTCATCCCGCGGGCGGTTCCGTTCCTTGGCGGCTCGTACCTGGAACTGTTCCCGATCTGGAATGTCGCCGACATGTCGATTGTGCTGGGAGTGGTGGGCGTCATGCTCTTTCACCACACGTTCCATGCACGCCGCCACGCCCGGCGCACGCGAGAGCGGGCAGCCCGGCAGAGCCGTATCAGGCCGACCCGGGCGGCGCCCTCGGCGGTGTTTTCGGACCTGGGGCGGGACGTGGGGACGCCCCCAGCGGTGCCTACGGCCCTCGCGTCCAACGACGCCCCCAACACCAACGAGGCCGTGGCGCCGGCGTCCGCGCCCTCGGACGAGCAGTCTGGAGCTCGGTAAAGGGCCTTCCGGACGCCGCGCCCCGAAGAACCTCGTGCAACGTGCGGCGGGATGGCCCGTTACACCGTTCGTCCCCTGACGGAACGTTCCGCGGTGCAGTCCCCTGTACCGCGGCCCCTCGCTGCACGCACACCCGATGGCCCACGTGCCATGCCTGACCTCTCGACCATTCGCAATTTCTGCATCATCGCGCACATCGACCACGGGAAGAGCACCCTGGCCGATCGGCTCCTGGAGCGCACCGGGACCATCACCGAGCGCGAGATGAAGGAGCAAACGCTCGATGACATGGATCTGGAGCGCGAGCGGGGCATCACCATCAAGAGCCACGCCGTGCGCATGGCGCACGAGACGGGGGGCAAGGAGTACACGCTGAACCTCATCGACACGCCCGGCCACGTGGACTTCACCTACGAGGTGAGCCGGGCGCTCAAGGCGTGTGAGGGCGCCATCCTACTGGTCGACGCGGCGCAGGGCATTGAGGCCCAAACCATCTCCAACCTGTGGCTGGCCCTGGAGCAGGACCTGGAGATCATCCCCGTCATCAACAAGGTGGATCTCGACGTGGCCCGGCCCGACGAAGTGGCCCAGGCGCTGGAAGACCTGATCGGAGAGCCCGCCGAAGACATCCTCCAGATTAGCGCCAAGACGGGCGAGGGCGTCGACGAG
The DNA here is from genome assembly GCA_913055845.1 of uncultured Bacteroidota bacterium. Classification (GTDB taxonomy): domain Bacteria; phylum Bacteroidota; class Rhodothermia; order Rhodothermales; family Salinibacteraceae; genus Salinibacter. Next base: position 10,560 of record CAJXKO010000068.1, read on the forward strand.
ATGCTCGACCTGCTGATCGACCGCATCCCCCCCCCGGCCGGCGCCCCCGACGCGCCCCTCCGCGCGCTCATCTTCGATTCCATTTACGATTCGTACCGCGGCTCGGTCGTTTACGCCCGCGTGTTCGACGGCACACTGGAGCAGGGCGACGCGATGGAGTTTATGTCGAACAAGAAGCAGTACGACGCCGAGGAGCTGGGCATCCTGCGCATGGGGCGGCAGAAGGTCGATACGTTGCAGGCGGGCGACGTGGGGTACATCATCGGCTCCATCAAAGACATTCAGGACACCCGCGTGGGGGACACGATCACGAAGGCAAACGACCCCGCCAAGGATCCCATCCCGGGGTTTGAGGAGGTGAAGCCGATGGTCTTCAGTGGCATCTACCCCACCGACACCGACGACTTCGAGGAGTTGCGCGGGGCCCTCGAAAAGCTGCAGCTGAACGACGCCTCGCTCACCTATCAGGCCGAGAGCTCCGCCGCCCTTGGCTTTGGGTTTCGCGTGGGCTTTCTGGGGCTGCTCCACATGGAAATCATCCAGGAGCGGCTGGATCGAGAGTTCGACCTCGACATCATTACCACGGTGCCCAACGTGGAGTACCATGTGGACGTGGAGGAGAAGGGCGAGAAGAAAACCGTGATCGTGGACAAGCCGGAGGACATGCCCCACTACGGCGACATCGAAGCTGTCCACGAGCCGTACGTGAAGGCCGACATCATCACCCCGAGCGATTACATCGGCAATGTCATTGAGCTCTGCGAAGACCGGCGCGGCGAGTATGGGAGCCAGCGCTGGCTCGACAGCCAGACGGTGAAGCTGGAGTACGAGCTTCCGCTCGCGGAGATTGTTTTCGACTTCTACGACAACCTCAAGAGCGCGAGCCGCGGCTACGCCTCCTTCGACTACGAGGTGCTGGAGTACCGCGAGAGCGACCTCGTGAAACTCAGCATCCTGATCGACGAGAAGCCGGCCGAGCCGCTTTCCACCATTGTTCACCGTGACAAGGCGCACGAGGTGGGACGCAAGCTCGCCAAGAAGCTCAAAGACGTGATTCCCCGCCAGCTCTACGAGGTGCCCATCCAGGCCTCGATTGGGCGCCGCATTGTGGCCCGCGAAACGATCAAGGCGCAGCGAAAGGACGTGACGGCCAAGTGCTACGGCGGCGACGTGACCCGGAAGAAGAAGTTACTGGAAGAGCAGAAGGAGGGGAAGAAGCGCATGAAGCAGATGGGCGAGATCGACGTGCCGCAGGAGGCCTTTCTCGCCATCCTGGACATGGACGAAGACTAAGAGCCGCTGTCCGCACCCCCGTCCCGACCGACACGCACAACCCTCTGTATGTCCCGCACGCCGAGACGGCATCCGCACGACGAAGGCCCTCCCGGGATCCCTCTCGCCGTTCTCCTTGCGGGATGGGGACTTCTCCTCGGGCTTTGGGCGGGAGGGGGCACGGCGAGGGCCCAGACCAGCGACGAGGTCGGGGACGGCAGTCTCATTGAGCGGTACCAGGAGGCGCGGTACCGAGTCCTCGCGCGTCGCCACCTTCAACGCGAGGAGCGGTTTCCCGTGTACCCGCCCGAGCCGCTTCCCCTGCCCACCGACTCGCTGCGCCCCGACCGGTCCGCACAGTCAAGCTCCACACCCCCCACCCTGTCGTTCCCGGTTCGCGACGTGCGTCATGTGGGGCGCCTGGAGCGGGAGTGGTTTCGGCAGCGGTTCGACGAGACCAGCTGGTCGTTCCTCGGCGAAACGTCCCGGCACACCTTCCTCGACACCACTCGAACACCGGCACTCCGCGCCCGCCTGCAGGCCGCGTTTGGCGACCCCACCCAGACGATTGTCGATACGCCCCTCGAAAATCCCCCCGCCCGGACGGCCCAGTTTGAGTACTGGTTCGTCGTGAACGATTCCATCCCCGTTCAGGTCACCGATGCGTCCGGGCCCGAGGGACGAGGAGTCATTGTGGCGGCCGCCCGTTCTTACCGCGACGAGCTCCGGGTCCTCCGTGACACCCTGCTGGCCCCCCTCCGTGGCGCCCGCCGGGCCCCGCACGTGGACTACTACTACGACGATCGACGCGAGCGCTGGTACCGCGCCGGGTTCGACGGGCAGTCCTTTTTCCTCGAACAGATTCCGAGGACCCGCGTTGTGCCGGGACAGCGGGCCTACCTCGACACCACCCGCACCTCCTCCGAGCCTGCGGCCGGCGGGAGCGCTCCGTAAGACTCGGGAGGAGAGGGCCCTGTCGATCGACCACGCCTCACCAACACCCCAGCATGTCGACCCCCGATTCGAACGCAGAGACGGACGCCCCGAAGAGCGAACTTCGCCAGTGGGGCGAATCGCTCGTCGTAGCGGTTGTCATAGTGCTTATCGTGCGGACGCTGCTGTTCGACCTCTTCCGCATCCCCACGCCATCGATGGAGGAAAACCTGCTCGTGGGGGACTATCTCGTCGTCTCGAAACTGCACTACGGGCCCCGCATGCCCATGTCGCTGGGCATTCCGCTCACGTCCATCCACCTGCCCGGCGTCTCATTTCCGTACACGCGCCTGCCCGGCTTTTCCCAGGTGCAGCGCGGCGACCCTATCGTGTTCAACTACCCGCCCGATCAAGAACCGGTAGACCGGAAGGTGCACTACGTGAAGCGCGTGATCGGCATGCCGGGCGAAACCCTATCGGTGCGCGACAAGCTCGTGCACGTCAACGGCGACCCCCTGCCGTTGGGGCAGGGGATGCAGCAGTACTGGACGGTGACCAAGACGGACGCGCGATACCAGATTCCGCGCACCCGCATGGAGGCGATGGGGATCAGTGAGGTGCGGCGCACCCAAGACGAAAACACCGTGCGCATCCTTGCCACTCCTGCCGGCGCGCAGCGCGTCAGCCAGCGGTCCTGGGTGCAGTCCATCGAGCCTTACGTGGTGCAGAACAGCGAGTACAGCGAGCTCATGTACCCGTCGGGCCGCGGCTACACGCCGGACAACTACGGCCCTCTCCACATTCCCGAGAAGGGGGAAACCGTGGAGCTCACGGCGGCGAACTGGCCGGTCTACAAGCCGGTCATTGTCCAGTATGAGGGCCACGCCGCTCGGCAGATGACCGACTCGACCTTCGCCGTCGACGGGGAGCGCACCACGTCCTACACGTTCGAGCAGGACTACTTCTTCGCCATGGGCGACAACCGAGACAATTCCCAGGACAGCCGGTTCTGGGGATTTGTGCCCATGACGCACGTGGTGGGCAAGGCCGTGCTCACCTACTTCTCGTGGAACCATGAGTCGTGGCTGCCCCGATTTGGGCGCATCATGCGGCCCATTGCGGATACGGAGATCTTCCGCGACCAGACGGTGATGGAGCAGATCTCCGGGCGCCGGGCCGCTGGGCATCGCCCCGCGGACGGGGCAAAGCGAACGCACACCCGTCCGGCAGCGCCCTCCGCCCTCGACGCGGGATCGACAGCGGGGGGGCGACGCGCGGCCCTCAAAGGGGCACGGTAACGAGACGGCAGGTTCGAAGGCCGGGCCGGGGTGCTGAGCACGGTTACCGAGAGGCGCGCTGCTGCCGAAGCCGGTCCCACATCTCCTGCTGGTTGGTGCCAGCGGGCACGTCGTACGGATTTTTGGGCAGCTCCACGCGCTTGAGGACGGGGTAGCGCGCCTTGTACTCGAATGGCTGGGGCGTACCGGCCGGATCATCGCCCACGACCAGCACCACGGTGCCCGGGTCTAAGAGCTTGCCCCGCCCCGAGGATGGGCCCATGTGTCCGCGCGTCGTGCTCCAGGGCTCGGCCCAATCGTAGATCCACTTGGCGTCGGCGTCCACGAGGCGCACGCAGCCGTGACTGGTGGGGCCACCCGTGGGCATCGAGTACTGGTGGATGTGGATGCCGCGGGCCGCGTGGAAGTTGAACACCCAGCGCATCGTCCAGTCCTCGCCGGGGGGGCTCAGGGTGGAGACCCGCTTCTTCTCCTTCCAGTTGAAATTGAACCGGCCGGTTGGGGTGGCCGTGGAGTCCGGATTCCCGGTATTCACGATGCCCCAGCGGGCAAGCTTGCCGTACTCGTAGGCGGCGAAAGCCTGGATCTTCTTGTGGATGACGAAGAGTTTCTTGAAGCTGTGCGCACCGGGATAGTAGCGGGGAAAGGGGGCGTAAGCCCGAAAGTCGAGCCCGTACCGCGTGGGGACCACGAGCGTGTCGCCGAGGGGGGTGTTCTCGACCGTTTTTCGGTTGAGCAGCTCAACGAGCTGCGCGCGGTCCCGGCCCGCCTCGGTGTCTCCGTCCCCGATACGGGAGTAGAATCGATTCCGCGCAATCACGCTGTTGCCGCTGGGGTCGTTCAGAACGGCGTATTCGTAGTAGACCTCGGGCAGATTGTCGAGGTTGTCCACCCGCCGCGACAAGATGTCCTCGATCGCGTACTGGTCGAAATAGCCCTGTGCGGCGGCCGGCGGGGGGACCGCGGCGAGGGCGAGCAGGCCAAGGCCCAAGAGCAGAGGAACGAGGCGCGTGCGCATAGGGGGAGGAGGGAACGCTGAGGTAGGACTGAGAAACGTCTACCTGCGCGGCGGCCGTCCGTTTCTCGCACGGCCCCCGAGCCAGGGCGGAGGAGAGGGCCCTACGGGGTGCACACCTTCGTTCGGAGGGCGTCAATCACGTCCGTTTCGCCGAGCACGATGAGGATGTCCCCGGCGTCGATGCGTTCGGAGGGGGAGGGGTTGAAGGTCATCTCTCCCGTCTCGGCGTCGATAATGCCGATCACGATGGCTTCAAACTGCTGCCGGAAGTTGCTCTCGGCCAGGGTTTGTCCGGCAAGCGGGGCGTTCTGGTGGACCTGGACCTCGTCGATCTGTCGGCTGAGGGCACTGGTGTGGAGGACGTGTTCCAGAAACTCGTCGGTATGGGGACGGAGCACCACCTGGGCCATGCGGTCGGCCCCCACCTCGGCCGGGGCAATCACCTTGTTGGCGCCGGCGTTGAGCAGCTTGCTCCGGTTGTCGTGGTCCACGGTGCGGGCCAGCACGAAGAGGTTGGGGTTCATCTCACGGGCCGTGAGGGCCACGAACACGTTGCTGCTGTCTTGCGGGAGGGTCAGGATGAGGCCACGGGCCCGGTCGATGCCGGCGTCGAGCAGGGTGTCTTCCTCCTCGGCGTCTCCGGTCATGTACAGGTAGCCGGGCTCGTGAAGGTCGGCGATCACGGTCTCGTCGATGTCGATTACAACCACGTCCTTCCCCTCGTGGTACAGGTCCTCGGCGAGGCGCTGGCCTACGCGCCCGTGTCCACAGACGATGTAGTGGTCGGAGAGGTTGCGGATACGCTTCATCATACGGCGCTCTTGGAGGCGTTCGCTGGCAAAGAAGAGCTGGGCGGACCGGACGGCGACGAAGCTGAGAAGGCCAATCCCGGTGATGCCGAGGCCGAGGGTGAAAAAGCGCCCCGCGGCCGACAGGGTGTGCACCTCCTGAAACCCAATCGTCGAGAGGGTAATGAAGGTCATGTAGATGCCATCGGCCACGGTCCAATTTTCGAGCAGGACGTAGCCGGCGGTGCCGATGGCGAAGAGCACCAGGAGGGAAAGGGCCGCCAGGATAATTTCGCGGCGGGACGGGTCCATCCGGACCAGCCAGGCAAGAAGGGCCTCCCACGGATTGGGGACGGCGAGCATGACGGGGCACGTTGGGGGGCAGACAGGCGACGGTCCGCGTCTGGGGGCGTCAGGGCACGCTAGGCATCGGTGGCGGGGCCTATCAACTGAGCGTGCCACGACGCTCGGGCGGGGCACTCGAGCTGACCATCGCGAAGGGCACCCAGGGTGGTAAGGCTCGGATCGAACACCGGCGTGTCGGGCGTTACGGTTCCGGTTTCCGCCCGTTGCTGAAAGACGCGGCGGGAGACCGCCACCACGCCGCCGTCCGACTCGCGATAGAGGACGTGGAGGGAAGGCACCCACCCGAGATCAAGGGCCGACGCGGCGTCCTCAATCGCGTGGGTTAGGTCGTCGATCCCGCACCCGGAGATGTCGCCGGCCCCGGTCGATACGGCCGCCACCACGAGGAAGCGGTCGTGCAGCACGGTGGCGGCCCCCTCGACGGCCTGCTGGTGCGAGGTCCAGCGATCCATAAACGCCGACAGACGATCGAGCAGGGCGGTCTGTTTGGCCTCGGGAAGGGGGGCGTCGGCCACGCGAATCCAGAGCCGGGCGTCGTCGGGGAGGGCGGAGAAGGCAGAGAGGTCGGCCATGCGCGACAAATTGGTTGCAAGTAGCACCAAGAGGGTTCTTGTTGTAAGCCAGCCCCACAAATATGTTTGTTGCGGCGAAAAGCGCTGTGGGAAGAGGAACGATGCCGCGGCCCGCAACGTCACACTTATATGAAGAATAAAAGAACCCAAAAACGTACGCCGCCTGTCGGACACATATGATTGTCGCCTCATCGTCAGGCCACGCCACGCCTCTTTTCCGACCCATCTGACGCTGCTTATGT
>CAJXKO010000069.1 GCA_913055845.1 uncultured Bacteroidota bacterium
CAAAACACCCGCTCTAGCACGAACCGACAGGTTCACCGAAACAGACGCGAGGAACAGCAACCTACTTGGTTGAGAGACGACGGCGCGTAACGAAGTCCCAGAACCGCTGGTCATTGAATCCGGCCCCCACGACTTCGCGGAGGCGGGCCTCGTGGCGTTCATAGAATGGAACCCCGACGCCGTGCAGCAGCTCCGCAGTCCAGAAAATGGGGCGCAGCGTGTAGGTCTGGTACCCGTCGCGGATATGCACCCCGTCATCGGTAAAGGTCCATTTCAGGATCCCCCCCACGCCGTGCTGGGCATTATGGGCGAACGCCACCAACGGCCAGTTGCGCGCCACGAGGCCAGCGTAGAGCGTAACGGTGTTGACGGTGGCCTGCTGATTGCCGTCCCCGATGTAGTGATTGCGGCACTGCAGGGCGGCTGGCACGAGAAACCCGTCGATAAACGCTTGGCGGGTAGAGGGGGATAGGTGCGGGGCCAGCATGTCGAAGGCGTATAGGATGGCGCTCATGCTCCCGCCTGCGCTGTTGGCGTCCCGGCTGTACTGATAGGGCGACCGCTGCGTCCCGGCCAGTCGCCACCCCAACCCCAGCGTGTAGTGGAAGTCATCGCTCCACCGAACCACGATGCCGGCCGCAATCTGTCGCACTGGCTGCTGGCGCCACGCCTCGTAGTGTGCGTCCCAGATGCGTGGCAGTGCCCCAAGCAAGGTCTCCGCAATGTCCAGGTACGTTGTCTCCCCGCTCAGGGCATGTAGGTAGGCCGCCGAGATGAGCGTCTTCCGAAACGCCGTCGGGTCCTGCTGCTCGCTGTAGTTGTAGATGCCTTCGTCTAGGGCCCGCTTGATTAGACGGTCGGGGGCGTGGCGGGCCACCTGGCGGCGAGCGGTCGCGGCGTCAAAATACAGGATGTCGCGAGGAAGTGCATGGGGCGGCGGGTACAGGGGAAAATCGAGCCGAGACTCCGGAATTGGGACCGTCGCCACGAGGTGGATGGGATCGCTGGATCGCAGGATCGTCACCTCACTATCCGGAATGCCCTCGGCCCGCGCAATGGCCCGGAACCGTTCGGTGTAGAGGGGGGGCTCCTGGGCGGCGATGTCGGCGGGCAGGGTCACGGTCGCCTCTACGGTCCTGGTTTCGCTGGGGGCCAGTTGAACGCGAGTCGGCACTTCTGCGCGCGCGTGCTCGGTCTCCACCGGCTGGAGGGCGAGATGGGCCGTCGTGGGGCGGTCTCGCTCATTGGTGAGCCGCAGCGGATAAGTGTACGACAACGGTGCGCCCCCGCCGCCCGTGTGCGACACACGGGTCTGATCCCAGTCCAGCCGTACCGCCCGACGGACGAATCGTATGTCTCCGATCCAGATGGATTCGGCCTCTGCGGCGGCGTTCCGCCCCAGATCCTTCACAAATCCCTCGATCGAAAGTACGTGAGCCCCCGCCGACGTGTCGCTCGCTGAAGCGCCGCCACTGTCCGACAGCTCCTCCGTCGTTTCTACCATGCGCAGGTCGATCCAGAGCGTGCGCCAGCCCAACGGCCCCCGCAGGCCGTCGAGCACCCACCAGTTTGAAGCCTGCGCTGCGCTCGGGTGGCCTGTGAGCGTGACCTGGAGTTGCGCCCCGCGATCTGCCTTCACCTGGACCTTGAGGAGATCGTACGCCTCTGGAGAGATGTTCTGGGCACCAAGGTCGATCTGGCCCCGGAACCGATCGTCGAACCGGAGCACCGTGGACCCCTCGGGGCCTGCCGGCACGGCCTGGGCCTGTCCCCGCGTCAATTGGATCGCATCGGGCGTGTCCATCGGGGACGCTAGGGTCCTGTGGGCTTGGGCAGACGCAGGGGACGTCCACAGCCCTGCGGTCACAACGAGCACTACGAGAAGTGCGACATGACCTCGGTACCACTCAACGGGTTCACGTGGAAGCAGGGGCAGAGGAGAGCGGAGAATCATTGGCACCAAAGGGAGATAGGGGGGAATGAATCCGCCAGCGTCTCGCCACGGAAGGTCAAAGAAGACCTCCATCGATGCTGAATAGGCCGTCGGAGGGAGTCCGCTGGTGTCGCCAGAAACTCCAGGGTCGGTGTGGGCGACGGAAAAAAGACCCACCAGAAATGGACCTCCATCCACGAAAGGGGCTCGCGGGTTGATCCGAGGCGAATTATCATGAGAATCAATCGGTCCCTTTTCACGGACGTCCCGCCCAAGAGCCACGTTCGCGCCACCCACGCCCAGTCGCTGGGCGTGTGGAAGGGACGCACTGGCACTTTATTTGTGCAATCATTCAGCCCCTATCGATTTCCACTGTCTTCCCCGTCCCCCACCATGGAATTCTCCGAGCGAGTAGCACGCCTCCAGTCGAACGCCGAGGAACAGCGTTCCGCAATTGATAGCCCACGAAAAACCGAGCATGCCCTCATTCTCCCATTCTTCAAAGCCCTTGGCTACGATCCTTTCGACCTTCGAGCGGTTGAGCCAGACTTTCAAGTGGGGCTTGAGGCGAAGGGCATGAGCGCGGTGGACTACGCCCTCAAGAAGGAGGGCATCCCCGTTATGCTCGTTCAGTGTGAGGAGGCGGGCGCCGACTTGGAGGCCTACGACAACAGCTTTCTTTTCCAGCACTTCTCCGAACTGGGGGCGGATGTCGTGGTGTTCACCAATGGCCTGCGCTACCAGTTCTACGCGAATCTCGACGTCAATCTCAATGCCGAGAGGCATCCCTTCCTGGCCTTCGACCTCTTCGAGTACGAGCCCGCCCGGCTCAATCGGGTGCGGCAACTTGCACGGCCGGTCTTCAACAGCGAAGACGTTCTTGCGGACGCCCATCGCCATATGGCCGGTCGTCTTCTGCGAAGCTACTTTGCACGGCAGCAGCAGGGGCCCGACGAGCACCTGGTGCGTTTCCTCGCGGCGCAAATCTACGATGGAGAGGTCCCCCAAGAAGTGCTCACGCAATTCCGGCCCATCGTGCAAGACGTGGTGCAGGCCATCAGCGATGGGAACGAAGACATTCTGGAGTCGACGGCCCCCGCGTCGTCCTCGTCGCAGGCGGCTCCGCAGTCGTCGGGAGACGGGGCGGCCCCAGAGCAGGACGGGACTGCGCTCTCGCAGACGGAGGAAGACGCCGAACTGGAGTCCTCCGACTCGTCTGAGGGCGACGGAACGGGCGACCAGGACATGGAAGATCCCTTCGACAAGGATCTTGCGCGGCGCGTGATTGATGACTTTTAGGAGCGAACAGGAAGGGGCAGAGCTGGTCCGGTTCCTTGCACTGCTGGCTCAGTGAACGGTGGGGCCCGAAGATGGTATGCCTCCTTGTTCACTGTCTTCTACCGACCGGTGCACTGTGGGAGAAATGACCGACACGAATGTAAGTATTTTGGGGTGCGGATGGCTTGGCCGCCCGTTGGGACAGCGCCTCGTGGGCTGTGGAAGGCACGTGCGCGGCTCCACCACTACCCCTGAGAAAGTTGATCGCCTACGGAGCGATGACATTGAACCCTACCTGCTGACGCTCGCGCCCGAGGTCTCGGGCGACGCAGTGGGCGATTTCTTTGCCTCAAAGATTCTCGTGCTCAATGTACCGCCGCCTCGCACGGCGGACGACATACAGGCCACCCATCGTCGCCAAATTGATGCCGTGCGCACGGCGGCCGCCGCTGGCAGCGTGGAGTGGATACTCTTCGCTAGCTCAACGGGGGTGTACCCGAACGTGGAGCGGACCGTGACGGAGGCCGATCAGCCCCCAGGCGTCCCCGACGCGCTGTCAGGGCCGCGCCGGTCTACGGGGCGGGTCCTCCTTGACGTCGAGGCGCGCCTGATGGACGATTCGCGCTTTGCCACCACTGTTGTGCGACTGGGCGGGCTCTACGGCGACGACCGGCACCCCGGTCGCTTCCTGGCAGGACGGACCGGGGTAGGGCGTCCCGAAGCCCCCGTCAATTTGATCCACCGTGAGGATTGTGTCGAGCTGTTTCTGACGCTGCTTGAGCAAGAGGTTCAGGACGAGGTCTTCAACGCCTGTGCCGATGCGCATCCCACACGCCGTGCCCTCTATACCCGGGCGGCAGACGTCATGGGCCTCGATCCGCCGACGTTCGACGACGCCGACACCACGACCGGAAAGACTGTGAGCAACCAGAAGGTGAAGGCACACTGTGGATACGAATTCCGGCATCCAGATCCGCTTGCGGACCTGGAGGCATAGGCGGTTGTAGGGGGCGCCGGAGTTCGGACGCTTCCTGCAACGCGTCCAAATGGAGTAAAGCGACGTCCGGATTTGGGGCATCATGGTAGAGGGCCCGCGCTGGTCACATGCGCTCCGATTCCCTAGAGCTCTGCGGCTTGGGCCTGTAACGTTTCCCCAAAGCCTTTGACTGCGATGGAGAACGTTTGACTTCCGCGAATGGCTCCCCGTTTGTTAAGCAATGAGTTGGGGCTGTGAAGGTATCCCCGTCATCATTCGTCTTCTCACCGACGCCGCAGGTGCATGCCCACTGCCAGTGCCCGTCCTGTCCTCGACCAAGCTCCCGCTACGGAATCGTTTCGGGAGGCAGTCCTCACTGGACTGCGGAAGCCTCAGAAGCACATTCCCTCGAAATTTCTGTACGACGAGCGGGGCTCAAGGCTGTTCGACCAGATCTGCCAGCTCGATGAGTACTACCCCACCCGCACGGAGATCTCTATCATGAAGCAAAATGTGGAGGCCATGGCCCAAGCCATTGGGTCCCGTGTGCGACTCGTGGAGTATGGCAGCGGGAGTAGCCTCAAGACGCGCGTCCTGCTCAACCACCTCGACGACCTGGCGGCGTACGTGCCGGTCGATATCTCGAAAGAGCACCTCATCGAGAGTGCGAATGACCTGGCGGAGGACTATCCCTCGATCCCCGTACAGCCGGTGTGCGCCGATTACACGACGGCCTTCGACCTTCCAGATCCGCCCATGACCGCTGCACGCACGGTGGGATACTATCCCGGCTCCACGATCGGCAACTTTCGGCGGGCCGATGCCCGAGACTTTCTGCGGCACGTGGCGGAGGCTGTGGGGGCGGAAGGCGGCCTGTTGATCGGCGTTGATCTGAAGAAAGACATCGAGGTGCTTAAGGCCGCGTACGACGACGCCGAAGGGGTCACGGCGGCCTTCAACAAGAACCTACTCCGCCGCATGAACCGCGAACTCGGCGCTACCTTCGACCTCGACACGTTTGAACACCGGGTCCTGTGGAACGAGGAGCGGGGTTGTATTGAGAGCCATCTCCAGAGTCGGGGCGACCAGGCGGTGACTGTGGCCGGAGAAGCGTTTGCGTTCGAGGCGGGCGAAACCATCCACACGGAAGACTCCCATAAGTACACGCTTGACGGCTTTGCCGCACTGGCAGCGGAGGCAGGGTTCCACGTCGACACGGTATGGACGGACGAGCGGTCCTACTTCAGCGTGCAGTACTGCACGGTGGAGGCCGGACGGAAGAGCTAGCGGACGGCATTCGACGAAGACTGTGGAACGAGCGGGCGGAGCGGCCCATCCGTATATCCCCACGGTCCGCACACTCTACTCATTCGTTTCCGTCCGCCATGGCGCATGCATTTTTCCTCGGCGTTGATACTCGCTCAAGCGAGGGGGCCGATTCCCACGAGGCCACCCACGTCCTGATTGAGAAGTCCACAAATAGCGGAGACGACGACACCGCCTACCGTCTCGACCACATTCGGCACCAGTCTGGGATTCCCTCGGCCGATGCCCTCGCCGATCACCTGCAGGGCCTCATTGCCGAGCAGCCCTACATCGGCCGCACGAGTCTCATCGTAAACCGCACCGATACGTTTGGGCAGGCGCTGGTCGACGCGTTGCGCGATCGTGGAATGGATCCCGTTGCAGCCACTCTGACCGATAGCACGGGGACCGCCGCCGGTGAGACCGACGAGATGGGGGTGCATCTTGGAGGAGTCGACCTAGTGCGGACACTTGCTGAGCTGCACCGGAACGAACAGATCACGCTGGCGGGGCACACGAGTGAAACGGCCTCCCGCTTAGCCCGCGATGTGCAGGCCCTCGCGGAACAGCTCGACGAGGCCGATGGCGACATCGAGGCCCTAGACACCTCCGCGTCGGGGCCGTCGTTCGATCCGGAGGCCACGCACCTCACCAGCGCCGCCCTCGCGGCATGGCTGGGGACCGAGCGGTCTTTTGATCCGTCGAAGCACCTGAAGGGAGCGCCTCGGACCGAGTCGTCCCGGCCCGACGGAGCTTAGTCCGCAGGCTTCCGGTCCCGTCCTGTTCGCCGTCGCGCACGAGCTCAGTCGATACGGGCAGCCGCCCTCGGAGACTGCAGTATTTCCCATTCCGACCCTCGCGTACCCACACCGTTCATGAGTCACCCCTGGCACGACATCGACGTGGGGCCCGATAGCCCTGCCGTTTTCAACTCCATCATCGAAATTCCGCAAGGGTGTAAGGTGAAGTACGAACTCGACAAGGAGAGCGGCCTGTTACGGGTGGACCGGATGCTCTACTCGTCGGTCGTCTACCCCGCCAACTACGGTTTTATCCCACGCTCCTACGCGGACGACGGGGATCCGCTCGATGTGCTCGTGCTGGCGCAGGAGGCCGTGGACCCGTTAAGCATCCTCCGCACCCGGCCCATTGGCATGATGAGCATGCTCGACGACGAGGAAGAGGATGCAAAGATCATCTGCATTCACATGGACGACCCGGCTTTCAACGACTACTGGCACATTAAGGAGCTTCCCGACCATCGGCTCCGGGAGCTCCGTCGCTTCTTTCAGGACTACAAAGCCCTGGAAGACAAAACCGTACGGGTGCAGGACTTCTTTGGGCCAGATCGGGCGAAGACCGTCGTCGACGCGTCCCTCGAGCGGTATCAAGAAAGTGTGAAGGACGGACGCATACGGGTTCCCTCGTAGGCCCGTGGATCGTCGGGAGAGGGCCTTGGGTCCATCCGTCGAAGCAGCGTCCTGCCGCACCCGCTCGGTCGCCCCTTACAGCGTAAGTCCCACCCCGGCGCTGACCGTGTTGTTTGCGCTCAGGGCGTAGTCGACGTTGACCCGGAGGACTGCCAGGGTAAAGGCCACGCCCCCCAGGGCCCGCACACGATTCGAGGCATCCTGGTCGAAACTGATGCTAGAGGTGCCGGCCTGCGTTTCAAACACATACTCCACGTCGGTCCCAAAGCGCTCGTACTGTAGACCGCCGTACAGGGTGATCGGGAGCACCGGCACGCTCTTGCTGACCTGTGCGTTCAGGGCCCATCCGGACGCGTCCACAATCTCGCTTGGGTTGTTGCTCCCCTCGCTCCCGGAGAGAGACAGGGATTGCCACGTTCCCTGCACCGCCACGTTGACGGGGGCGAGAGGGACGTACTGGCTCAGGCTGTGACGCACCGAGACGCCAACCATTGATACCGATCCATAGTCCCCGAAGTCGGTGTCGGGCAAAAAGCGCACCTGCGCGTCGGTGCCGAAGACGGTCCCGAGTCCTACCTGCGGTACCACCAACGGCGCAATGCGGGTGTCGAGCAGGCCGGACGGCAGGCCAATCTCACCAATCTTCTGACCGTTCTCGTCGAGAATGTCTGCCTGACCGGAAAAATTCTCCTCCCCGAATACGGTGGGTACATCCCTGTCGGGATAGTCGATGGTAATCGTTTGGGTGTTTCCTCCGTCCATCGTGACCTCAATCTGGTCTTCCGACAGGCCGAACGAGGTGGCCGACCCGGCCGTGAGGGCCCCCATCGCGGCGGCCCCCACGTAGATGTCGATTCCCGGGACGAGGCCGCCGCCTGCCACCTCTGCGGTGCGGAAGAGTCCGGCGTTCATGTTGGCGCCGAGGGCATCGGTCACGGGCTGCGTGTAGTTGTCGGCGTACTCGCGGCCTAAGGTGCGGAGGACATCGGCGAGTTCGTCCTGCTCTTGGGCCTGAGCGGGTGGGACGCCAATTAACAGGACAAAAAGGAGGGCGCTGAACAGAGCGAGAGATGAGGAACGGCACATAAGGACGAAGAAACTACAGGACAAAGGCAGTGGAAGGCCGACGAAAAGTCGGCAGCCACTTACCGCGCAAGCTCTGTGCCGCAGAAGGCCCTTACGCCGACGGTTCGGCGGAGGCACGTTCCAGTCCTGTGTACGGGGCCAACCGGGTGCGGTCGTGAGGAGTCGTGAGGATGCTCACCGCGACGAGAACGGTCACGTTGGCTACGAGGCCATATACGCCCTCGTGCAGTGAAAACGGCCGCAGGTGAGGGGCCACGAGAAACAGTGTGTTTGCCCCGATGCCTGCCAGGAGTCCCCATAAGGCCCCGCTACCGGTGGCCCGTGGCCAGTAGAAGGCGGCAAAGACGAGCGGGAAGATTTGGGCCACCCCGCCGTAGGCCCCGAGTAGAAGCGTGACAATTCCGACCTCCGAAAAGGCCGCGAAGTAGTATGCCGTGGCACTGATGGCCACCACGAGGCCCCGAATCCATTGCCGCTGCCGGGTATCGCTCATTGTGCCAGTCAGCAGCGGCTTGATCCCATCGCGGAGCCCTATGGAAGCGGCCGAGTGCAAAATGGCGTCGCCCGAGGACATGGACGCGGCGAGCGCCCCCGCACATACGAGGCCCACCAGGACAGGTGAGAGTTCGATCTGTGTAAGCAGGTGGGGTACGATGGTGTCCGCCGGCGAGACATTCGGAAAGGCGAGGACACCTGCAAAGCCAATCAGCAGGATGGGGACGAGGAAGAGTTGGAAGGTGGGGTAGAGGACCACTGTCAGCTTGAGTGTGCGGTCGCTGCGGGCCGTGAAGGCGCGCATGAAGAGGTGCGGCCACATCGAGAACCCAACGGCCGACACGATGACCGCCGAGCTGTACCCGCCCCAACTCCAGGTCGAGCCGTCTGCCGCCAGTCCCGGCGCTTTAAGCATCGCCTCCTTGCCGCTCGCCGCGATGGCCTCGAACATGGGCCGAATGCCCCCGTGCAGCGCCTCCGGCAGGTAGAGGCCCAGGAACCACGCGACGGCCATCATGAAGAGCCCCTGCACCGTGTTCGTCCACCCAATGGCCATCATGCCACTGGCGAACACGTAGATCAGCACCACGCCGTAGGCCACCAGCGCCCCGAGCCACTGCGGCACGACCCCCTCCGAGATGGTTTCCAGCAACAGGCCTGCCCCCTTCATCTGCAGCGTGAGGTAGGGCACGAACGCGACCACGCTCAGCACCGCCAGTACCACCGAGAGCGTACGGCTGTCGTACCGGTGGGACAGCATCTCCGCCTGCGTCACAAAGCCGAGTTCTTCGCCGACCTGTCGGGCCCGCGGGCCCAAGAAGTAGAACGGCACCATGCCCACCGTCCCGTACGCGATGATGTAGAAGGCCGCCGCGCCCCGCGAGTAGGCCCAGCCGGGCGCGCCCAGGAAGGCGAACGACGAAAAAACCGAGGCGCCGAGCACGAAGTAGAGCACCACCACTCCCAGTGTCCGATCGCCCGCCACGTAGCCCGTCACGCTCTTCGATACCGTGCGCCCCGACCATACGCCCAGCCCCAACACCAGGACGAGATACAGACCGCAGACGAGAAGGAGAACGGCCCACTCTGGCATCAGCGAGCGCGTATGCAGTCGGGAGAGCGTTGGCGAAGGGCGCTACGCCGGGCCGCTGGGCGTGTCCGCGTGATACAGGAATACCAGTGCTACGAGCATCACAACGAGCCAACTTGCAACCCAGGCAAACGACAGCGGTAGACCCAAAAGGTACGGCCGGATGCCACTAACGAAGGGATACACCGGCCAGATCAGTGCGAGCCCTGAAGTAACCGTCACTCCCAGGAAGACGAGGAGGGATCCGCGGCGGTCGTCTGACTGGAGACCGGGAACGACAAGGCCTTGAGGGAAGTCGTCGTCGGAATCGGACACGGAGCAGTGGGGCTACCGGATTGGGGCCGAGAGACTACGGGTTTTGAACAGCGTCCTCATCGTACGCCATGGTCATCCGCTCCGCGTTCAGGCTTGTCGTCGTGGCCTTGGCGGACCGGTCAGTTTGGGGCGGGGGCGCGTCCAGTGCGGAAGCGGAGCCGGAGTGATGCGGGTTTCCGCCAGTGCGGCAGGAGTAGAAGATGGAGGCAGCCAGAAGCAACACCGCGGCGGTGCCGAGGAGGCCAAAGGTGCCGGCGAGAAGGGGGCGCTTCATGGATGAACCGTTTAGGGCTGTGATACGGACGGTGGCGTAAAGCGGATGGCTGGGTCCAGCGCAATCAACAACGTAAGGTCTCAACTACCATTCAGAGTGGCAAGGGATCGTGTGCAATTCTCCCGTCAATTGGAGTGGAGAAGACTTTTGCGGGCGTTGGGGAGAGGTCCCGTGCAGGGTTAGACGTGGTGGGCTCTGGGAAGAAATCGAATCCTGGATCAAGACAACTAGAATGGTACGTCTTCGTCCGGTGCGGCCTGCACATCCGGCTCGTGCTCGGTCTGTTGAATCTCAATGCCCTCGGCCGAGAATCCGAACAGATCCTCCGGCGAGAAGACGAGGCGAAAGTCGTGCTCGTCGAAAAACGGCTCGAACTTTTTCGCAAACTCGTCGAGCCGCTTCAGGTAGTAGGCCGTGTTTTCGTCCGGGTCGGCTGGATCCCAGTCGTCGGCCCGCTTGCAGTGCTTGAAGGCCGTCACGTTCGCGTCGTCGCCGGTGATGTAGTACGAGATGCGGTCGCCCTTCCGCACCGGCTGCCCGGTCTCCTCGGCCTTTTCCTTTGCCAACTCGTAGGCCGCAGCACGCGGGCGATTGCCCTCCGTCACGTCCGTCTCGTACTGCTCAATCGTATCTTTCAGGCTCTCCGTGCGGGCAAAGCTCTCGGCACTCTCCCAGTCGTGCTCGATAATTTTTGTGCGCGTATCTACGTAGAGGTCATGCAGGCCCGCCACGTCGTGCTCCAGCAGGCGGCGGATGGCCTGCCGTACGAAGTGGCGCCCGAACGCCTCATTGGAGCGGGAGATGAGGGACGAGCCCTTGAACTTGAGGTCGTCGTCGTAGGTGAGAAGGGCGTAGTTCTTCTTCTTATACGAGAGCATCTTCTTGAACCGTCCGTCGAAGCCCACCCGGATGCCTTCGGGCATGGCCTCCGTGAGGCCCACCGTAAAGTCGATTTCGTCTTGCTCGCCCCGAATTCGGGCCGGCGGCACGAACAACACGCCGTCGGTGTCGACCTCAATCACCGTGCCTCCCCGGTCGCGAATTTCGTCGATCAGTTCGCGTAGGATTTGTTGTCCCGTACGGGCCACCCGGTCGGCCTCCTCGAAGTCGTTGAAGGCAGAGAGGGAAAACCCTAACACCCCGTAAAAGCTGTTAATCAAAACTTTATATGATGACTGCCGGGCGTCGAGTTCGCTCCGAACTTCCTCGTCCTCGGCCGCCTTCATGTCTTGCTTCGTTTGGAGGCGCAGGTCCGTGAGCCGTTCCAAGAGCTGGGGAAAGAGGTCGATCTCGTCCCCGGACGGCTGTACGTCGTAGTTCAGCATGATGGACGGGTACAGGCTCTCCACGTCGGCGTAGACGATGGGACCCATCACGCCGGTGCGAAAAATGTCGGTGTAGCCGCCCATTGACTGGCTCCCCCATTCGCTGCGGGGCAGGGCATGGCGCCGCCGCAGATACTCGCGCACGAACAGGCTCTCGATTTTGGCCGCCGGCCCGCGCCGCGCCGAGGAGCCGTAGGTCATGGGGAGCATCTGGGCCAGGTAGAAGGTGGAGCCGGACAGGTGGCCGGCGAGACGCTTCGTCTCGATCACGTCGTCGAGCGCGTAGTCGAGCAATGTCGCCCGGTCCTCCCGCCACGCGGTCGAAATCTCCGTCCCTTCGATGTAGGTGCGCTCCTCCGGCGCCAGGTCAAAGTAGCGCGCCGCCGTTTTGAGGCTATAGTCCGGCAGGTCGCGGCTGAAGACGTCGAACGACATCACCTGGAAGTAGGTGTCGATGACGTGGCGGCCCACGATGTCGACCGCCGGGTAGTCTACGGTCCGCTCCGCGAAGCGCATGCTGGAGTCGTACGTGCGGGGCGTAGATCCGTCGCGCCCGATTGCGAAGTCGACGTCGTGCAGGTCGCAGCGATCGAGCAGATACGCAATGTCGAATTCGAAGATGTTGTGGCCCTCGATAACGTCGGGGTCGCGGTCCCGGAGCACGTACACCAGTTCCTCCAGCAGTGTCGCCTCGTCGATGCCGTCGCGGAGGTGGAGCACCTCGTCCCAGCCGCGGTTGTCGGAGAGGGCGACGATGATGATTTTGTCCTCGGGCCGGTCGGCGTTGGGGAAGCCGCCCTCGGCGTAGACTTCGATGTCGAGCTGCAGGCGGTGCAGATCATCGAGCGTCATGTCGAGAAGACAGGTGCGCCCCGTCTGCAGGAGATACTGCTGGACCGGCGAGCCGGCCCGATACATCTCGTCGGGCCAACTCTCATCGCTGTCGGTGCGCCGCTCGACCTGCCGCACAGCGTCCCAGTACGCACCCCAGGTGCGGAAGGCTGCGAGGTGGCGGTAGAAGTTTTTGCCCTCCATGGTTTTGCACCAGAAGTCGCGGTCGAGCCCGCTTAGAAGACTCGCGTCGGAGAGGAAGAAGAAAGGAAAGAAGCTCTCCTCGTGCTCGACGACCGCGGAAAAGTCCTCCGTCCGCTGGTAGAGCCGTACGCGGGCGGGTTCGCTGGAGGGCCGGTCCATCATCGGGTGCACGTCCACAATGCGGGGCATGGGATCGGCCCCGAAGAGCGCCACGTCGGCCAGGGGGCGGTCGTCCGTAGTGGCCGCGGTCGGCTCCACGGCCGGAGAGGGGGAAGGCATCGGCAGTCGAAGAAACTGTCGTGAAGAGCGGAGGGGTGACAAACGGAGCGGGGCGTGGGATGTGCCGGATTGCCGCACAATTCCTTTGGGATTTGGGGCCGCAGCCCGTACGTTCTACGCGGCGAAGGCACCATACTCTCCGGAACGGTTGCTCTTTGATCGCGGCATGCCCACGCTTACCGCCAGCCAGGTGGGCCACTCGTTTGGTCGCCTGCGGCTCTTTTCCGATCTCTCCGTGTCCCTCCATAAGGGCGAAAGCTTGGCGGTGACCGGGGCCAACGGGGCTGGCAAGTCGACCCTGCTTCGCATCTTTGCGGGGGTGCTCCGGCCGCGCCAGGGCACGGTCACGCTCCGCGTTGGGGACGAGCCGGTGCCGAAGGAAGAGCATCCGCTACGGGCCGGACTCGTGGCGCCTGCGGTCGGTATCTACGAGGAACTCACGGCCCGCGAAACCCTCCGTTTTCTCGCCCGCGCTCGTCGACTAGAAAGTGTAGAGTCCCGCATTGAGAGGGTGCTTGGCACGGTCGGGCTCACGGATCGGGCGGACGATCCGGTGGGCACGTACTCTTCCGGCATGCAGCAGCGAGTGAAATACGCGGCAGCCCTGCTTCCGCGTCCGCCTCTGCTGCTGCTCGATGAACCCTCGGCCAATCTCGACGCGGCGGGGCGCGACATGGTGGCTTCCATCGTGGACACGCAGCGTGCCGGCGACCGCTTACTCGTGGTGGCCACCAACCGCCCCGACGAGGCGGACCGTCACGACCGGGTTCTCCGTATCGAAGACCACCGGTGAGATGGTCCTGTTTCGCGGCCCGAAGGACTGTGCTTTGGGTCCGGCCTCCAGTCTGTTTTGTATGCTTGATCGTCCCAATGGCCCACGACACCACCGAGATCTACGTTCGCGACCTGTCCCAGGAGGCCGCCGTCGACTGGCTACGGGAGGTCTTCGAAGGCCTGGAGCAGGTGCAGGAGCGGCCCATCGTCACGTATGAGGGGACGCACGCCGATGCGACCGTTCCAATCCAGATTACCGAGCACGTGCGAAATGGGCCGTACACGAGCCTATGGTTCAATGCGCCCGATCTGCCCTGGGCTTCGGCGCAGGCCTGCGCCCGGGCCGCCCACGAGGCCCTCGGGGCGGAGGTGCTGTGCTACCTCGACCAGCCGGAGAAGCCCTGGATGGTGCTTCGGGTGGCCGATGGGGAAGCGACACAGGTTGACGAACGAGAGTTGGAGGGGCCCTAGCGACTGGAGGAATCGGCCGCCGTGCTGCGTGGACGGATCTCAATGTTGCCCGAATAGGATTCGAGGTCGAGGCGCGGACCGCCTCCATTGTAGGCGGTTTCGTCTTCGTTTGTCGCCGAGGAGGGACCAAATATGTCGTCCACCACCACATCGGCATCCGTTAGCTCGGTCGCAAGGGTGAAGCCCGTATCGACCGGCAAGACAAATCGGAGGGGACCCGAATAGGTCTCCGCCGCGCTTTCCGACGTGAATGCCGCGAAGTCCACCGTGACAGTCCCGCTATAGGTCTCGAGGTCAATGCCGCCCCGGAGCCCCGCGACCCGGGCCGTGTCCCGATACGTTTCAAGCGTGACCATGCCCTCTACATCCCGGATCGATACCTCACCCTCGTAACTACTGACACTTACGTCCGCGCGCACCCCGGAGACCGAGATCTGTGAAGATTGGTCGTCGATGTCCAAACGGGCCGTTTTGGGCATCACGACCCGGTAGTGCCCGGCGGGCTCCCGGGTGCCTTCGGGCGAGATCGTGAGCACCCCGGGAATTCGGATCGACCACGAACTGCCATTCCCAAACGAGATCGCCTCTTCGGAGCGGTCGATGTCGGGCATGGAGTACACCGCGGAGTCTCCCTCAGCGGGCGCAAACCGCACCTCGTAGGCCACCTGCGCCCGATCCCAGGTGGTCACGTCGATGCTGCCCCTGGTATTTTCGATTTCGACCCGTCCGGTTGGGCTCAAGGCCACCGTGTCGCTCTGCACCGTAGGTGCCGATCTCGACTGCGCATGGGTATCTTTCGGGGGGAAGAGGCTCAAAAGGAGGGCAAGTCCACCGATCCAGCAGACGGTCACGCGAGGCATCGTGAACGATCAGTCACGGAAGGAGGCACTGAAGCGTATACCTCTATCTACCGAACGGAGTGGCTGGATGCAAGGACGATGCTTCGCCTGTCCTCAGGGGACGGAGTGGTACGACCGGGGGAGAGAGAACGCTCAGCGCGAATGGAGCGTGAAATCGCCGTCGCTCGATTCGAGTCGAATCTCAGGACCGCCGCCGTTCACGTCGCCCCGGTAGTTGACCTCATCGTCGTCCTCGTCTTCGAGGCGGATCCGGCGCAGATCAAAGTCCGATCGCAGATCAGCGTCGTCATCGAAGTCTGTGGTGAGGTCGAACCCCGCGTCGGGAGGCACAGTCAGCGTCAGGTTCCCGTCGTGCGTGTCCACAAGTACGTCGTCGGGCAGGGTCGCAAACGCCATCGAGGCATTGCCGTCGTGTGACTCGAATCGGACACCCCCGTTGAGACCCTCACCGATGAGCTCTCCGTCGTGCGTGTCTACGGACAAGCGACCTGTAATCTGGCGGAGCTCCATGCGGCCCTCATGGGTCTCGAGCGTCACATCGCCCGACTGGTTGCTAATCAAGATGGAGCTCTCGTGGGCGTCTATCGTCACGCCGCCGCGCTGTTCGGCGATGGAGATGGGACCTTCGTGGCTGTCAATCCGGAGGGGGCCGGCATGGCCGGTCACGTCGATACGAGACTCGTGGTCGTCGATGGTGAGGGTTGCGGTGCGGGGCATGGTGATCGTATAATGCACCGCGGGAATGTTGATGCCGCCCCAACGGAAGCCGTCCTCGTCGAAGCCGAAGACGACCGATTCGTCGTCGCCGTCGTCATGGCTAGTCGCGAGGCGAAGGTGATCCGCGGTCGTGCGGGTGCGAATGGTTACCTTTTCGGCGCCGGGGTCCTCGTCGGTGGACATGATTTCGGCTTCGAACCGCACCTGGTCGCGGTCCCACGTGGTGATTGTGATGCTGCCCTCGTGATTGTCTACGGTCACCTCGCCTTCGGTCGCGAGGGGGATCGTATCGCCCACCGTGCGGGCTGGGGATTGTGCGTGAGCGATGGGGGCGAGGGCCAGGCCGAAAAGTGCGACGACTAGTGGAGAGAGCAGGAGGGAAGCGGGGCGGAGCATGGGGGAGCGAAGGGATGGGCAACGGGAGGCAGTGGGAGGCCGAGGGAATTCTCAGTCGTCATCACACCAGACAGGCCTATCAAAGAATCCGTTGCATCCCCCTCGGCTTGCCCCCAGGAATCAAGGCTGAGGGCTACACGTGCTCCTCCGCGTGGTACGACGACCGCGTGAGCGGACTGCTCTCAACGTGCTCGATACCCTTTTCTTCGCCGACCTGCTTGTACCAGTCGAATACCTCGGGCTCCACCCATTCCTCGACCGGCAGATGTTGCTCGGTGGGCTGCATGTACTGACCGATCGTCATCACGTCGAGCCCAATCTCCACGAAGTCGTCCATAATCTCCAGGACCTCTTCTTTCGTTTCGCCGAGGCCCACCATGATGCCGCTCTTGGTGCGTAGGCCCTCCTCCTTGGCCCACTGCAGCACCTTCAAGGACCGCTCGTAGTCGGCCTGGGGCCGGACGCGGCGGTAGAGGCTGGGTACCGTTTCCACATTGTGGTTAAAGATGTCGGGTTCGGCCTCGAAGACGATGTCGCACGCCTCGCGGATGCCGCGGAAGTCGGGGGTGAGCACCTCGCAGGTGGCCCCGAGGTCGTGCACCCGCTCGATCACCTCTGCGAAGATGGGGGCGCCGCCATCTTCGCGTTCGTCGCGGTTCACGCTGGTGATGACGGCGTGGTCAAGGTCCATCTTCTCGACGGCCTCGGCCACCCGCCGCGGCTCGTCCCAGTCCAACCCATCGTCCGGGCGGCCCGTCTTGACGGCGCAGAAGCCGCAGGAGCGCGTGCATACATCGCCCAGAATCATGAACGTGGCCGTGCCGCGGCTCCAGCA